>JAYVOI010000247.1:0-9095 GCA_043758005.1 Ilumatobacteraceae bacterium | reverse complement strand
GCCGTCGGTGTGGGTCAGCGCTAGCTGATGGTCTCGCCGCCGTCGACCAGCAGGGTCTGACCGGTGATGAACGAGGCATCGTCGCTCAAGAAGAAGCAGATCGCCGAGGCCAACTCGGGCGCTGTCCCCATGCGCTGCATCGGGACCTTCTGGCCGAAGATGCGCTCGCCCTGTTCGAGGTCGCCACCACGGTCCAACATGAGTGGCGTCGTCATCCCCGTGATCGTGCGACCCGGCGCGATGCAGTTGACGCGCACCTCTGGGAGCGCTTCGAGACACAGTTGCCGGGTGAGCCCCGTGATCGCTGCTTTGGCCGCGCCGTAGGGAACGTTGTTGCCGTTGGCCGTGAACGCTGCGGTCGAGGCGACCGTCACGATCGATCCCCGGCCGCGGGCCTTCATCATCGGCAGCGTGTGCTTGCAGACGTTGAACGTGCCACCGACGTGCACCTCCAGCATCCGGTTGAAACGGGTGGTGTCCCACTCGGCGATCGGCCCGAACTCGGCGTGCCCGGCGGCGGCCAGCACGAGGTCGATCCCACCCAGTTGCTCCACGGCGGCCGACACGGCGGCGGCGACCGCTGCGTCGTCTGCAACGTTGGCCGCGAGACCGATGCACCCGGGAAGCCGGGCCGCTGCGGCCTCGGCCCGCTGCAGGTCGAGATCGACGATCGCCGCCCGCCCACCTTCGGCGACCACCCGCTCGGCAGTTGCGAGACCGATTCCACTCGCGCCCCCGCTGACGAACAGAACCTGGTTCTCGAATCGCATCGTGCAATTGTGCGGCACGCGTCGCCGCGACACCAAGGCCGGGCGCATCCGGCAGCGACCGAGCCCTGTGGAGTGTTTCAGGCCCACCTGGGTGCCTCAGAAGACTCCACACCAGCCCTGTGGAGTTCTCGGCGCCCACCTGGGTACCTCCAAACACTCCACACCGGGCCCTACACGGGCAGGTCGCCGGTGGCGGTGCGCGTCGAGCCGTGGTCGCGATAGGCGGCGATCGTTCGTTGGGCGATGCGCATCTGGTGCACTTCGTCGGCGCCATCGGCAAAGCGGGCCCAACGAGCATGCTGGTACATGCTCGCCAACGGCGTGTCGGTCGAGTAGCCGAGCGCGCCGTGGACCTGGATCGACCGGTCGATCACGCGACCGAGCATGTTGGCCACGAAGTGCTTGGCCATCGACACCTCCGACTTGAAGTCGAGGCCCTGGTCGATGCGGTAGGCGGCGTGGAGCACCATCAGCTTGGCTTGGTACAACTCCATCGTCGAGTCGGCGATCATCCATTGGATGCCCTGCTTCTCGGCCAGCACCGAGCCGTGCGAGTACCGGTACAGCGACCGGTCGACCATCATGTCGAGGGCGGTCTCGGCCTGCGCGATCCAACGCATGCAGTGCGCCAGCCTGGCCGGCCCCAGGCGGTACTGACCCAACAGGTGCCCCTGACCACGACCGCCGAGCATGTTGTCGTTCGGGACACGTAGATCCTCGATCACGATCTCGCTGTGCCCGGTTCCCCCATGCATCGTCTCGACCTCGCGCACCCGATTCCAACCGGGCGAGGGGATGTCGACGATGAACGCCGTATTGGCGGCCTGCGGCAGGTCGGGGTTGTCCTCTGTTCGCGCAAGCAGGATCGCGAAGGCCGCGCGGCGAGCGTTGGAGATGAACCACTTGTGACCATTGATGACCCACTCGTCGCCGTCGCGCACGGCGGTGGTGCGAATCAAGGTCGGGTCGCTGCCTGCGACCTCGGGCTCGGTCATCGCGAAGCAACTCATCTTGTAGCCGTCGCACAGGGGCCGCAGATACCGCTCCTTCTGTTCCGGAGTGGCCCAGTGCAACAGGGTGTGCATGTTGCCCTCGTCCGGCGCCTGGCAGTTCAACACGAACGGACCGTACGAAGCTTTCGCCGCCTCGGCCTGCACCATCGCCAACTCGACGTGGCCGAGGCCCATGCCGCCCCACTCCTTCGGCATCTGCGGCAGCCACAGGCCGGCGTCCTTGGCCGCCTGGCGCATGGCCATCAGCAGCGAGAGGTACTCCTTGCGGTCCATTCGCTCGGGATCGGCCATCTTCGCCTCGCCGGGCTTCACCACGTCGTCGACGAAGGTCCTGACGCGCAGCCGGATGTCTTCCAGTTCAGGAGAGAGGGTGAAGTCGATGGCCATGCCGGTCATCGTCGCACCCGGACCGCATGGCATACGAGCCGACGTCGAGTGGATTGGTGCAACTACGTTTGGGCGATGCGCACCTTGTCGAGACGCAGCGTCGCAGTCGTGGTGCTGGCGATGGCGGTGTCGTCGTGTTCCTCGTCGGGCAAATCCGACACTTCGGTGGCGCCGGAGACGGTCGGCTCGGTGCGGCCCACCACAGCCGCCGGCTCGCCAGGAACGTTCGGGGATCCCGCACCGCTCGGCGAACTGAAGGTCACGGTCAGCAACCCGGTGATCGAATCCGACGCGGATGGGCCATTCCTGACCCTGACCGTGCGCGCCGAGAACACGACGCCGGCCGATGTTTCGTCCCCGCAGTTCCAGCTTCGCTGCTCGGGCAATCCGGTGGGTGGGGCGTGGCTGACGACCTCGAGCTTCAAGCAGGAGGATCCAGTGCTCTCGCTTTCCTTCAACGAGGGCACCCTCAGCCTGCTGTTGCCGGGCGACGATCGGCTCGGTGCGCCGCGACCGTCATGCGCTTCACCGGCGATGATCGTCGCCTCGCAGCTGGTCTTCGACAACGCCGGTGCGGGCCCGCCGAAGGAGAAGCGGGTCGGGTGGGACGTCCCCGACGATCTCGTCGCCCAACTGAACGCAGCGCCGCAACCCGCCTGAGACCTGCCGCCCCGGTCAGGCAGCCTCGACGGTCACCCGATTGCGGCCCTCGGCCTTCGACCGGTACAAGGCCGCATCGGCCCGCTCGACCAGCTCGGTCGGCGCCCCCAGTCCCACGGCGCAGCCGATGCTGACCGTGACGGCGATGTCGTGATCACCGAGGTTCACCGCTCGGTCGGCTATTGCCGCTCTGATCCGCTCGCCGAGCAGTCCGGCCTCGACGACGGTGGTCCGTGGGGCGATGACGAGAAACTCCTCGCCGCCCCAGCGACCGACGACGCTGCCGGACCGCACGCTGGCAGTGAGCCGCGATGCAAACTCCTGCAGCACGCGATCGCCGGCGGGATGCCCCTCGCTGTCGTTGACGAGTTTGAAATGATCGATGTCGAGCATCAGGATCGCCATCGGCTGCGATTGTCGACGCGCCGTGCTGCACTCCTTCTGCAGTTGTTCGTCGAGGTGCCGGCGGTTGAAGATGCCGGTCAGACCGTCGATGCGACTCAGCGCATCGAGTTGTTCGTTGCGCAAGCGCAGTTCGTCCTGCAGCCGTTTGATGCGCACCGCACCGCCGACTCGGGCAAGCAGCTCCGCCGGCTCGAACGGCTTCTTCAGGTAGTCGTGAGCACCCGCACGCAGGCCCGCCACCATGTCGTCGGTGCTGGTTCGACCGGTCAGGAACACGACCGGGATGTCGCTGAGATCGTGGTCTGCCTTCAGCCGAGCAAGGACCTGGTGTCCGTCGAGCCCCGGCATCTCGATGTCGAGCAGGATCGCATCGGGTCGGAACCCGGCGCACTGTGCGAGCGCGGATTCACCGTCGACCGCCTGTGCAACTTCGTACCCTTCGTCTTCGAGCTGGTCGCACACGACCGTTCGCACGACGAGTGAATCGTCGGCGACGAGGATGCGGCCGGTGGACACCGTCGTTGGCGTCACAACCGGGCCGCGAGTGCTCGGGCATCGACGACCAACGTGAGCTCGTCGGCGCCATCGAGTGTTCCGGAGATGATTCCGTCCGCTTGTCCGTCCGGCGGAGGACCGACTTCGTCGTCGTCAAAGTGGCGGACCCCAAGCACTTCGAGGACCTGAAGACCATATCGAACGTCTTGCGATTCGACGATCAGCACGTGCTCGCCGCCGGCGCCCAGCGACGTCAGCACGGACAGCGGTGGATCTCCCGGCAGCACGCCGAGCACGTCGGCGCGCGGCGACGGCAGGTTGACCATTCCGTCGAGCTTGCGAACCGACAGCGTCGATTCGATCGGAAGCGCGTACCGACCGTCGACGGTGCGAAAGCACACCATCGTCCTCACGACCTCACCGTTGCCTGAGGAACCTCGTCGACATCCGCGCATCGATCCAGAAGGAGCCGACGCAGCTCGTCGCCGTTGAAGCCGTGCAAGGCATCGGCAAGCACGTCAGGATCGCAGCGATCGAGCGCTGCAAGCGCGGCTCGGTACGCCCGCACGGCCGACGGTCGGGCGTCGGCAGCGTCGAGCGCAGAGCCGAGCTGGAAGTGTGCGGTGGGATCGTCGGGCGACAGGTAGGCCCACTGCCGGAACGCAACGATCGCCTGCTGGGCGGATCCGGTGGCAAGCAACTGCCGGCCCCGCTGCCCGTACTCGGCCACCGCGTCCTCCGCCGGCGGGGCCGTGTCGACGATGACAGGTCGGGTCGCTCGTCGCTCTGCAGGGCTGGCGACCACCGGGGGTGACGCGACAGGGGCACGACTGGCAGAAGTCGGCTGGCCGAGCCTGGTCCCCGACGGGCGAGACCGGTAGACATACGACACGCCCATTCGTACCGGCTCGAAGCGGTCGGTCATCTGCCACAGCGTTTCGGCGGCACCGACGAACAGATAGGCATCGCGATTCATCGTCTCCGACAGACGTCGGAGGAACGCCTCGGCGTGATGTTGTTTGAAGTAGATCAACACGTTGCGGCACATGACTACCTGACACGCGGCGACCTGTGGAGGTATCGCATCGAGGAGGTTGTGGCGTTGCACGGTGACCATCCGACGAACGTCGGATCCGGCTTGCCAACCGTCGGGGGTCGCGTCGAAATGCCGTCGGCGCCGCTCGGCGGAGACGCCGCTGATCTCACGGGCCGTGTATCGGCCGGCGGCGGTCCGCCGCAGCGCGGCCGGGCTGACGTCGGAGGCAAAGACAGATCCGCCACCACTGACTTCGCTCATGGTCATCGCCAGGCTGTACGCCTCTTGCCCATTGGCACACGCTGCACTCCAGACCCGGATGGGTGAACGCATGCTCGGAAACAACGTGTGGGCGAGAATCTCGAACTGCTCGGGGTGACGGAAGAAGCCCGACTCCTGAACCGTGACACGATCGAGCAGGGCGTCGAACAAGGATGCGTCGCTGGCAAGCGCATCGACCAGTTGCTCCCGATCGATGTGCCTCGCAGCGGCGACGTCTCGAAGCGCGCTGGCCAATCGCGGGCGGAACGAGGGATCCGACTTCAAGCCGATACCAGCGTCGAGCAGTTGGGCCGCGCGGTCGAGCAACTTGGGGTCGACAGCCGTCATCGCCGCACCGATGTTCTGCTTTGCACAGCGCGCAGGATCGCGGCGGCAATCGACTGCAACGGCAACTGTTGGTCGACCGCACCCAGCCGTTGCGCGGCACGCGGCATGCCGTACACGGCCGACGTTGCTTCGTCCTGGGCGATGGTGAAGGCGCCGGCTCGATGCATCGCTGCCAAGCCGGCGGCCCCGTCCTCGCCCATTCCCGTCAACAGCACACCGACGCCCTTCTCTCGGGCCCGGAGCGCGACGGATTCGAACAGCTGGTCGGCCGACGGACGATGCACCGTTGCGGGAGCGCTGACCAGATCGATCTTCCAGTCGTGGCTGATGCACAGGTGCGTACCGCCCGGAGCGATGTGTACGCAATGATCGCGAAGTGGCTGGCCACGCTGGGCCAGAACCACCTCCAACGGCGAGACGCGGGCCATCCAATCCACGAACCCTTGCACGAAATCGGCGTGGATGTGCTGGACGATCAGCACCGGAGCAGTGAGGCTGGAGAGTCCTCGCAGAACCGTGGCGAGCGCCGGAGGGCCGCCGGTCGACGCTGCGATGGCGACAACGCACGAGTCCATGGGGCTGGTGCGACGATGCGCTATGAGTTGCGAGGTTGGCGGTGAATGCGGAATCGGTGTGGGAGGCGCGCCGCGGAGGCGGCCGCGCATGTGCCGGATCACAGGAACACTGCGGATCATCCGCACGTTCCGACGCAGATCGCTCTCGAATTCGGCGGTCCACCGGGTCGGCTTCGGCACAGCCAGCAGCGCCCCGCCGACCAGGGCCTCCACGGCCGGAGCGGAGGTTCGATCAGACACGGTCGATGACAGCACGAGGACGGGTGTCGGCGTGTGGGCCATGATCTGCTCGAGCGCGTACTGGCCACCGCCATCGGGGATGTTCAAATCGAGTGTCACGACATCGGGACGCAACGATGCGACCAATGCGATCGCTTCGACCGCGGTGGTCGCTTCGCCGACGACCTCGATGTCGCCGTCGGACTCGAGCACTGCGACCAATTTGGCGCGCTGCACCAGCGAGTCCTCGACCACCACGACCCGCGCCGGTCCGGTGCGATCGTCGACGCTCACACCGGGGCTCCGACCAAGCGGTCAACCGCTGCGAGCAGACTCTGCTCGTCGAACGAGCTCTTGACGATGTATCCGTCGGCGCCCACGCTCATGCCCCGCTCGCGGTCGGCATCGCTTGCCAGGGACGTGAGGATCAGCACGGCCAAGTTGGCCAGCGTCGGATGATTTCGGATGTGCTCCGTCAACTCGAACCCATCCATCCGTGGCATCTCGACATCGGTCAACACCAGGTCGAACGTTTCGTTCTCGAGGTGGGCGAGCGCCTCGATCCCGTCACTCGCCACGGTCACGTCGAAGCCGGCGCGCTCGAGGATCGTTCGCTGCAACTCACGCACGGTCAGTGCATCGTCGACGACCAACAGGCGGCCGACCCGGCGACGAGCCGTGATCGGCGCGCCGTCGCTCTCGACACTGCGGCCATCGACCCGTCGTGAATGTTCGATCAGACCGGGCGGGTCGAGCACGAGCAGGATGGAGCCATCGGACTCGATGCTCGCACCGGCCAACACATCCAGTCGTGGAACGAGCGCACTGAAACCCTTCACGACCACGTCGCGCTGACCGACGAGGGCATCGACCAAGAACGCATGCTGGCCGAGCGCACCGTTGACGATCACGTAGTTCCCCGGGCCGGTACGGTTGGAGGCGATCCCCAGCACGTCTGCCAGGTCCGAGACCGGTACCGGCACTCCGTTCACCTGCAGCATCCGTCGCCCCTCGGCGTGCAGCAGCGTCGTCGTCTCCTCGGCCTGCGCCAGCGCAACGCGGTGGAGCGGCATCGCGAATCGCTGACCCGCTGTCTCCAACAGCAGGCAACGCAGGACGGCGAGCGTGATGGGGACGATGATGCAGAACTCGCTGCCCACTCCTGCAGTCGAGCGAACCTCGACGCGGCCCCTGGCGCCCTCGACACTCGACCGGACGGCGTCGAGGCCGACACCGCGACCGGAGATGTCGGACACGAAGTCGACCGTCGAGAAACCGGATCTGAAGATCAGATGAATGATCTCGTCGTCGGACAGACCCTCCACATCGATACCGCTGCGGATGGCCCGTTGACGAACGCGATCGAGGTCGATGCCGGCCCCGTCGTCGCTGATGGCGATGACGACCTCCGAGCCGAGTTGCATGGCGTGCAGTCGCACGACCGCCTGGGCCGGCTTGCCCCTCGCAATTCGCTCGTCGGGCGAGTCGATGCCGTGATCGACGGCGTTGCGAACGAGGTGCAGTAGGGCGTCGGCGAGCTCGTGCAGCACACTGCGATCGAGTTCGGTGTCATCACCGCGCACCTCCCAGCGAACATCTTTCCCCAGGCTCCTCGCTGCGTCGCGCACGGCACGATGCAGAGAGTCGGTGACCGTGGCGACGGGGACCATGCGCGTGCGCATCGTGCCCTCCTGCAAGCCGATCAACAGACGCGAGAGCTCGGAGAACTCCGAGAGGTTGGCAGCCTCCACGCCCATGCGCTCCGTCAGCACCCTGCCGACGCGCAGATGCGCCGCGGCCGCCTCACCCACCATGCGCACGAGTTCGTCGAGGCGCTCGACCGGCACCATCACCGTCGCCGACCCTTCACGGGCCTGCACCGTTGGACGTTCGATCTGCGGCACCGCGGCGACCACCGGTGGCACCGCGGCGGGAACGGAGAAGACGGCGGCCGGTTCGGCGGTGCGGACCGGTTGTCCATTGTTGGACGCCGGGACGAACGCGGCGTCGAGACGTGTCAGCGCCGCCGCGTTGGCCATCTCATCGACGACATCGCCGCGCACGGACTCCCAGATCATCGAACCGAGTCGATCAACGGCGACCAGGAGCGCGTCGACGATGGCAGGCGTCGGTGCGACAGAACCGGCACGAAGTTGGGCCAGCTTCTCCTCCACACCGTGCGCGTACTGGGCGACGTTCTCGAAACCCACGACCGCGGCCGAGCCCTTCAGTGTGTGCACCTCTCGAAAGACCTCGGCAATCACTTCGGTCAGATCGCCGACGTCGCTCTGTTCCAGCTCGAGCACGAGCTGCCCGAGACGAGCCAGTCGCTGTTCGGCCTCTTGGGCAAACAGCGTTCGCAGCTTGTCGAGGCCTTTGACGCTCATGTGATCACACTCATCCCACAAGTCCGGCGCGCGTCACGAGCATCGCCTCGACGTCGAGCATCACAGCGAATCCATCATCGACCGCGTACACACCGAGCGTGCCGCTCAGCTCCGAGGGGCCCGTGTCGTGCTCCAGGACGACGAACTTGGGAAGTCCGCTGACGACGAGCGCGGCTGGGCCCACGGTGGTGTTGACGACGACGGCGACGGGAGCGCCGGTGACCGTGCCGATGCCCAACAGTGCTGCGGTATCGAACATCGGGATCACCTCACCGCGCAGGTTGAAGGCGCCGAGCAGCATGGCGGGCGCTGTCGGCAATCGAGTAGGGAGAGGCTCGGACACGACCTCACGAACGAACGATGTTGGGACGGCGTACCGATCGCTGCCGATCGGAAACACCACCGCGGGAGTCGTCATGACATCGTCGCCGGGCCTGTCGTGGCTGCTGTGGCTTCGAGGTTGCCGGCGAGGTCGGCGAGGCTTCCTGCTGCGGCAGCGATCTGTTGCGCGGTGGCCGAGACCTGACGACTGGCATCAG
>JAYVOI010000246.1:0-3928 GCA_043758005.1 Ilumatobacteraceae bacterium | reverse complement strand
CCGAGGTGGGACTCGAACCCACACGCCCTTTCGGACAACGGATTTTGAGTCCGTCGCGTCTGCCATTCCGCCACTCGGGCGAGTGACGCCGAGATCGTCTCGTCGGAAGTCATCCAGTTCACGCCCCTTACCGACGGGTAGCAATTCGACGCCCTCGGAAACGGTCTATCGTATTTGGATCATGCTTGCCTTCACGTTCCCTGGCCAGGGATCACAGCGACCGGGTATGGGCAGGCCCTGGGTCGGCAACGAAAGTTGGGAGCTCGTCGAAGAAGCTTCCGAGGTTGCCGACCGCGATGTCAGCTATCTCCTGCTGGACGCCGATGCAGAAGAACTTCGCGACACGCGTCACGCGCAACTGACAACGTTCGTCTCCAGCCTGATGGTGCTCGACGCAGCCGAGCGTCTCGGCCTCGAACCGAGCTTCTGCGCCGGCCACAGCTTGGGTGAATACACGGCATTGACGGCAACCGGCGCGCTTGGTTTCGACGAAGGGGTTCGTCTCGTGTGCGAACGCGCCGATGCGATGCACCAGGCCGGGATCGAGAACCCGGGCACGATGGCTGCGGTGCTCGGGCTCGACGACGATCAAGTCGAAATCGCCTGCCGGCGCGCCGACAGCGATGTGTGGGTTGCCAACTTCAACGCTCCCGGCCAGGTCGTGATCGCCGGTTCATCGGAAGGTGTCACCACCGCAGGTTTCGTTGCCAAGCAACTCGGTGCCAAGAAGGTCATGCCGCTGCAGGTATCTGGCGCGTTTCACACGCCGTACATGACGGCAGCTCGCGACCGGTTGCGCAAGGCGATTGCCGAGGCCAACCCGCGCGACACCGAGGTTCCGGTGATCTCCAATGTCGACGCATTGGCGCACAACACGGGTGCCGATTGGTCGAGCTTGCTGTCCGCGCAACTCAGCAGTCCAGTCCGGTGGAAGCACTGCCTGCTCGCGTTGGAGGCCGAAGGCGTCACCGAGTTCGTCGAGCTCGGGCCAGGCGGCGTGCTGACCGGCATGGCCAAACGCACCGTCGAGTCAGCGCGCACAATTGCGGTGTCAACGCCGGAGGACCTCGAAAAACTGCTCGAGTGGGTCAACGCTGGCTCGCAGCACAGTGGAGCGCAGCTCGAGGGCGAGCACCTCTTCGCCCACGAACGACTCGTCGTCAGTCCCGCCGCAGGCCTGTTCACCCCGATCAGCGGTCTTGCCGACGGCAGCCATCTCACCGTCGGCGACCTCCTGGGCCAAGTCGGCGATACCGAGGTACGGTCACCGTTCGCCGGAGTTCTGCAGAGTTACATCGCCGTCGACGGCGAACGAGTCACAATGAGACAACCCATCGCATGGTTGAGGACGGTCTGATATGCCAACACTTCCTTCCGGAGTCCGTGGTGCAGTGATCACAGGTTGGGGCACAGCGCTGGGTCCCAAGACACTCACCAACAAAGACCTCGAGCAGATGGTCGAGACGTCCGACGAGTGGATCGTCGAGCGAACCGGCATCAAAGAGCGCCATGTCGGTGGCACCACCATCGGCATGTCGACCGAATCCGGTCGCGCCGCGCTCGACATGTCGGGCGTCGACCTCTCCGAGATCGATGCGCTGGTGCTGGCCACGACCACGCCCGACACGCAGTGGGGTACAGCCGCGACCGTGCAGAACGAGCTTGGCCTGCGCTGCGGTGCCTTCGATGTCAATGCGGCGTGCTCGGGATTCGTCTACGGCCTGGTCACCGCTCACGGGATGATCGCAATGGGCGCTCGCAAGGTCCTGCTGATCGGCACCGACTCGCTGTCGCGAATCACCGATTGGGAGGATCGCAACACCGCTGTGCTGTTCGGCGATGGCTCGGGCGCTGTGGTGCTCGAAGCGGTCGAGGGTCCCGGTCAGCTGCTGGCTTGGGATCTCGACGCCGACGGTTCGTTGGGTCGCCTGCTGTGGGCCGAGGTCGGTGGGTTCATCCACATGGAAGGCAAGGAAGTCTTCCGGCGCGCCGTACGCATCATGGTCGACTCTGCAACCAAGTCGCTGGACCACGCCGGCCTGACCGCCGACGACATCAAGTTGGTGATTCCGCACCAGGCCAACCTGCGCATCATCCGGGCGGCCTGCGATCGCCTCGGGATCGACATCGAGCGAGCGGTCACCGTGCTCGACCGAACCGGCAACACGTCGTCTGCTTCAATTCCGCTTGCACTCGCCGACGCGCTCGACACCGGCCGCGTCTCGGAGGGCGATCTTCTGTTGCTCGTTGGGTTCGGAGGTGGGATGACTGCCGCCAGCGCCGTGCTGCGTTGGGGTGGTGGCGCTCCTGCCGGTGGGCCTGCGTGAGCCAAGTCGTTCTGATAACTGGCGGATCGCGAGGCATCGGGTTGGCATGCGCGCAACGGTTCTTCGCCCAAGGCGATCGCGTTGCGGTCACCTACAACTCGTCACCTCCGCCGGAAGGGTTCTTCGCGGTCAAGTGTGACGTCACCGATCTCGATTCGGTCGACGCTGCGTTCAAGGCGGTCGAGGCCGAGTTCGGCGCGGTCGAGGTGCTGGTCTCCAATGCCGGTATCACCAAGGATGGGCTGTTGCTGCGGATGAGCGAAGCTGATTTCAGCGCGGTCGTCGATGCCAACCTCACCGCCGCGTACCGAGTCGCCAAGCGGGCAACGCAGGGAATGCTGCGCGCCCGTGCCGGCCGCATCATCTTCATGTCGTCGGTCGTAGCCCTGCTCGGTTCGGCCGGCCAAGCAAACTACGCAGCTTCGAAGGCGGGACTGGTCGGCCTCGCTCGCTCGTTGGCGCGCGAGTTGGGGTCGCGCAGCATCACGGTCAACGTCGTCGCCCCTGGTCCCGTCGAGACCGACATGACCGCTGCCCTTGGCGACAAGCGCCTGGCCGAATTGACGGCTGCCGTTCCGCTAGCGCGCATGGCCTCTGCCGACGAGATCGCCGGCGTGGTCGTCTTCTTGGCCTCGGCCGACGCTGCCTACATCACGGGTGCCGTCATCCCGGTGGACGGGGGCCTGGGAATGGGCCATTAGAGGCGGCCATCCTCAGTAGGGAGCACAGCCACTAGCTCACTAACATCGTCCCATCACCATCACAAGGAGATAGTCGTGGATCAAGCAATGTTCGCTCGCTTCCGTAAGTGCGCCATCGAGGTGCTCTCGGTCTCGGAAGACCAAGTCGTGCCGGAGGCCAAGTTCGGTGATGATCTCGATGCCGACAGTCTCGATCTGGTCGAACTGGTCATGGCGTTGGAAGAAGAGTTCGGCGTCGAAGTGCCCGAGGAAGATCTCGAAGGCATCGAAACTGTCGGCCAGGCCTACGACCTGGTCGTCGGCAAGCTCTGATGAAGGGCGCCGGGCGGCGCGTCGCCATCACCGGTTACGGCGTCGTCGCACCCTGCGGCATCGGGAGAAAGGCGTTTTGGGACGGCCTCAACGGGCCCGGCATCACCGACCACCGCAGCATCGAAATCGCAGATTGGGATCCGCTCCCCTACTTCGACAACCCGAAGGAAGCACGTCGTGCCGACCGTGTCGAGCAGTTCGCTGTTGCCGCCGCTGCCGAAGCCTTCGAGCACGCCGGCAGGCCATCTGCCGAGTCGCATCGTTTCGGCACGATCTACGCCACCGGTGTAGGTGGCCTGCGATCGACCGAGGATCAGATCGAGGTTCTGCTCACCAAGGGCGAGCGGCGGGTGTCGCCCTTCCTCGTTCCGATGATGATGCCAAACGCCCCTGGGGCAGCAATCTCTATGCGCTACGGCCTGCGCGGTCCGAATGAGACCATCACTACCGCGTGCGCCGCCTCGACCCACGCGATCGGGTACGCGGCGCGACTGATTGCGTGGGATATGTGCGATGCAGTCGTCACTGGGGGTGCTGAGTCAGCAGGGTGCCCAATCGGCGTTGCCAGCTTCGGCAACATGACCGCGC
>JAYVOI010000245.1:0-9143 GCA_043758005.1 Ilumatobacteraceae bacterium | reverse complement strand
CGCTGCGTGCGGAGTCGATCACCGAGGACCGGCTTGCCCAGGTGCGTGCCCTCGGCGAGGTGGCGGCGCGACGCGGCCAGTCGCTGGCTCAACTGGCGCTGGTGTGGGCGTTGCGCGACGAACGGATGACGTCACTCGTCATCGGTGCCAGCAGTGTGAAGCAACTCGACGACAACGTCGCGGCGCTGGCAAACATGTCGCTGAGCACCGCCGAGCTCACCGAGATCGACCGGTATGCGACGGACGCCGGCATCAATCTCTGGAAGCGCTCGAGCGATCAATGAACCGTCGGTAGGGTACCGACATCCGCCGACGTCGCTGGAGCTGCACATGCCGAACGAACTGCCCCGAACGATGCGACAGATCCGGTCGCTGATCACACCCGACGGGAAGTTGGAGCTGTCCATCGCCTCGGTCGAGGTTCCCGAGCCAGAAGCGAACGAAGTGCTCGTGCGGATCGAGGCTGCGCCGATCAACCCGTCAGATCTCGGGTTGCTGTTGTCGACCGCCGACCTCGACACGGCGACGGAATCCGGGACTGCGGAGAACCCGGTCGTGACGGCGACGATCCCCCCGCAGACGATGCGCGGCCTCGCCGCACGCAGTGGCCAGTCGATGCCCGTCGGCAACGAGGGAGCCGGCGTCGTCGTCGCCACTGGTTCGTCAGATGCGGCTCGGGCACTGCTCGGTCGCACGGTCGCCATCATCGGCGGCGCGACATATGCGGAGTACCGCTGCGTCGACACCTCACTGTCCCTCGCTCTGCCCGATGGCACCGATCCGGCCCAGGGTGCGTCGTGCTTCGTCAACCCGCTGACGGCACTCAGCATGGTGGAGAACATGAAGATGGAGGGTCACACCGCGCTGGTGCACACCGCGGCCGCCTCGAACCTCGGCCAGATGCTGGTGCGCATCTGCCTCGCCGATGGGGTGCCGCTGGTCAACATCGTGCGCAAGCCCGAGCAAGAGGCGATTCTGCGCGACCTCGGCGCGGCCTATGTGTGCGACTCGTCGCAGCCGACGTTCACCGACGATCTCACCAAGGCGCTCATCGACACCGGCGCGACCCTTGCGTTCGACGCAATCGGTGGCGGCAAACTGGTCGGCCAGATCCTGGCGTGCATGGAGGTCGCGGCCAACGCCAACGCCACGACGTACAACCGGTACGGGTCGACGACGCACAAGCAGGTCTACCTCTACGGCATGCTCGATCGCGGTCCGACCGAGTTCTCCCGAAACTTCGGCATGGCGTGGGGCATCGGCGGTTGGCTGCTGACACCGTTCCTCGGCAAGCTCGGCCTGGAAGGAATGATGCGGCTGCGCGATCGGGTGGTGGCCGAACTGACCACCACCTTTGCCAGTCACTACACCGACGAGGTCTCGCTCGCGGGTGCGCTGAGTCTCGATGCGATCAAGACGTACGCCCGTCAGGCCACCGGCCAGAAGTTCCTCATCCGCCCGTCGGCGTGATCGTGGCGGGCGTCTCATCCCCAACCTCGTCGCTCCCAGGTCGCTCAGCGACCTCCCAGCGACAAAGTTCCGGCGATCTGCGGACCCGTCAGCCTTCGGCGACCTTCTTCAGACAACGCCATCCTCGAGGGCGATCTTCACGACGTGGTAGTTGCTCGGCTCGTCGTCGGTGTCGCTCAACGGGCTCCAATGCGAGTAGCTCATCTCCTGCTCGGGCTCGAACGAGAGGATCTCGCCCTTGTCCTCGTAGGGCTTGTCGTTCCATGTGCCGGAGAACGTGATCGGGTGGCCGACCTGCCAGTCGCTCTTCACCGTCGCCCCCATGAAGTACTGCTTGACCAGGTCAGGGTCGGTGAGCGCGGTCCAGATCTGTGTTCGCGGCCGGTCGATGACGATGGATGCGCTGGCGGTGATGTCGGACATGTGCTGCCTCCGTTGCATGGGCAATTTCCCGGCACCCGGAATACCCGCGTACGGCCGAGGCCAAACTTCGCGCCCGTCCAGTGCTGTACTCGCGACATGTCACGCGTGCTGTTCACCGGTGGGCCCATCGTCATGTTCGACGGCTCGCTGCCGACGTCGATGGCCATCGATGGCGATCGCATCGCGGCGATCGGCGACGAGGCAGCGTCGTGGGCGGCGACGTTCGACGAAGTTGTGCATCTCGACGGCCGATGTTTGGTGCCGGCGTTCCGCGACGGCCACGCGCACCCGCTCCACGCCGGCATCAACCGCAACGAGCTCGATCTCACCGGGGTGCCCACGTTCGACGAGGTCATCGAGCGAGTACGGCGGTGGGCCGATGCACACCCAGAAGATCCGTGGATCGTCGGGCATTGCTACGCGCCGCCGATCCTGCCGCACGGTATCGGCCGCGCCGAATGGCTCGACGCGGCGTGCAGCGACCGACCCGTGGTGCTCTTCCCCACCGACTACCACGCGCTGTGGGCGAACAGCGCGGCGCTCCAGCGAGGCGGCGTGTTGCGGTCGACTCCGGAGCCGCCGCTCGGAACGATCGTGCGCGACGGCGACGGCCAACCCGTCGGGATGCTCCTTGAACACGGCGCGATGGATCTCGTGCAACGGCACATGCCCGCGGTCACGCGGGCAAGTCGGGAGCGAGGACTGGTCGAGGCAATGCGGTTGCTGAGCGCGGAGGGGATCGTGTGGGCACAAGACGCAGTGGTCGACCACGACGAGCTCGACGTGTACTGCGATGGGGCGCGCCGGAGACTGCTGACGTGCCGCATCAACGCCGCCTTCAAGGCCGACCCGCTGTCGTGGACCCAACAGCGTGACGGCTTCAACGATGCGCGCCGCACCCTCGAGGCCGATGCAGCGGCGTCGGCGTGGGTCGGCGCGCGCACCGTGAAGTTCTTCGCCGATGGTGTGATCGAGGCCGGCACCGGCTTCCTGCTCGAGCCCTACGAGGATGCTCCGCACACCTGCGGGCTGCCGAACTGGTCGGCGGAGGGCCTGAAGGAAGCGGTGCGCACGTTCGATGCCGACGGCTTCCAGATCCACATCCACGCCATCGGCGACGCCGGCGTGCGGATCGCCCTCGACGCGATCGAGCACGCTGCACGCCTCAATGGGCCGCGGGATCGTCGGCCCGTGATCGCCCACACCCAACTCGTGCACCCGGAGGATCGCGCTCGCTTCGGCGCGCTCGGTGTGATCGCCAACTTCGAACCGCTCTGGGCCTGCCTCGATGCCTCGCAGACCGAGTTGACGTTTCCCCGACTCGGGCCGGAGCGCAGCGCACTGCAGTATCCGATCGCGTCACTCGCCCGGCTCGGTGCGACCGTCAGCTTCGGGTCGGATTGGCCGGTGTCGTCGCATCGACCGCTCGACGGTCTCGCTGTCGCCGTGACCCGCCGGAACGAACGCGGTGAGCCGGTCGACGGATGGCTTCCGGACGAGCGGCTTCCGATGCTCCAGGCAATCCATGCATATTCCGCCGGAAGCGCCTTCCAGGCGTTCGACGACGATGCCGGATCGTTGGCGGTCGGTGCTCGGGCCGATGTTGCGGTACTGGACAGCGACATCACCGCGATCGCCGGCCACCAGGTGCCGGGGGCGATGGTCGACGAAACGTGGCTCCACGGCACCCGGGTGTTCCAACGCTGACGGTGCCGCGGAGGGCGTGGCAACCTTTCGGGGTGGACATCACCGATCTTTCTGCGGCACAGCTCTCCGAATCGATCCACCGGAGAGACGTGTCGTGCCGGGAGGTGATGGCGGCCGTGCTCGACCGCATCGACGAGCGCAACCCGGCGGTGAACGCGATCGTCAGCATCCGAGAGCGAGACGAGCTGCTGGCCGAGGCCGGAGAACGCGACGACGAGTTGGCGCGAGACGAATCCCGCGGATGGATGCACGGAATCCCACAGGCGATCAAGGATCTGTCGGCGACGCAAGGGATCCGCACGACGCTGGGTTCGCGGCTGCTCGAGCACTGGGTCCCCGATGCCGACAGCTTGATGGTGGCCCGCATGAAGGCCGCCGGCTGCATCGTGATCGGCAAGACCAACGTGCCCGAGTTCGGGCTGGGCTCGCACACGTTCAACGACGTGTTCGGCACGACACGCAACCCGTTCGACCTCACCCGCACTGCCGGCGGCAGCAGCGGTGGTGCTGCGGTGGCGCTGGCGACGCACATGCTCCCAGTGGCCGACGGCAGCGACTACATGGGCTCGTTGCGCAACCCGGCGGCGTGGAACAACGTGTTCGGGTTCCGGCCGAGCCAGGGGCGAGTGCCGGGTGGGCCTGAGCGCGACAGCTTCCTCGCCCAACTCGGCACCGAGGGCCCGATGGGCCGCACGGTGTTGGACATTGCCCTGCTGCTCGGCACGCAAGCCGGGTACGACGCCGGCTCGCCACTGTCACTCTCGGGTCGCCTCGACGAGTTCGTGACCGTGGCCGCGGCGCGGCGCGCGCTCGATTCCGAGCAGGGCACGATCCGCATCGGATGGCTGGGTGACCTCGATGGTCACTTGGCGATCGAGCCGGGCATCATCGACCGATGCGAAGACGGCCTGCGCCGTCTCGAATCCATCGGGTGCGCGGTCGAGCCGACGGCATTCGCGATGTCGCCCGAGCGGGTGTGGGATGCCTGGCTGGTGTGGCGCTTCGTCCTGGTCTCGGCCAACTTGTCGCCACTGATCACCAATCCGTCGCGCCGCGATCTGATGAAGCCCGAGGCGCTGTGGGAGGTCGATCATGGCATGGAGGTCACCGGTCCGCAGATCAGCCGGGCCTCGGTCGAGCGCACCGTGTTCTACAGCAGCATCACGGCGCTGTTCGACCGTTTCGATGCACTCGTGCTGCCCACGGCGCAGGTGTGGCCGTTCGATGCGAGCGAGCGATGGCCGCGCCGGATCGGTGATCGAGAGATGGACACCTATCACCGCTGGATGGAGGTCACGTCGTACGCGACGTTCGCCGGACTGCCGGCGATCAGTGTGCCCGTCGGCTTCGATGACCGCGGGCTGCCGATGGGCATGCAGCTGATCGGTCGTCCACGTGGCGACGTCGCCCTGCTGCGCCTGGCGCACGCGTACGAAGCGACGTTGGACCGATGATGGACGCAACCGTGCAGCAACTGGTCGAGCACTTCGCCATGACGCCACTGCCGGTGGAGGCGACGTACTTCGTCAGCACGTACCGCAGCGTCGCCGACACCGCGGCCGGCGGCCCGGTCGGCACGGCGATGATCGGTTTGTACAGCGCCGATCCTCCCAGTCGGTCGTTGTTCCACCGGCTCGAGTTCGACGAGGTCTGGCACTTCTACGGCGGTGACCCGATGCGGCTGGTGCTGCTGCGCCCGGATGGGTCGAGTGCCGAGGTGATCATGGGTCCCGATGTGCTCGCTGGTGAGGTCGTGCAGTACGTCATCCCGGCCGGGGTGTGGCAGGCCGGCGAACTGGTGGCCGGCGGCCGCTGGGCGCTGTTCGGCTGCACGATGGCCCCGGGGTTCACCGGCACGTGTTTCGAGGGCGGCTTGATCTCGGCCCTGATCGGCGACTACCCAGGGTGCGAGGCCGACATCCGCCGGTTGGGCATCCCCGAGGACCACGAGCCATCGATGCCCGACGGGTTCGCCACCTGACGCGGCAATGCCCCCGCGCGAGGCGGGGGCATTGTGCCGCGTCTGGTTGACTGGTCACTGCGTGGCGATCGCCCCCAGCACGTCGAGGCGGGCGGCCCGGCGAGCGGGCAGCACCGCTGCGGCCACCCCGGCGATCGCGGCGATTGCGGCGACCACGACGAGCGAACCGGTCGGCATCACGAACGACGTGAACCCCTGATCGGCCAAGGCGTGCACCATGCTCCAGCCGAAGAACAGACCGACCGACAAGCCCAGCACTGTGCCGAACAGGGCGATGATCATCGACTCCCACCGGACGGTGGCCCGCAACTGGCTGCGGGTCATGCCGATGGCACGCAGCAACCCGAGCTCTCGGGTCCGCTCGAAGATCGACAGGGCCAACGTGTTGGTGATGCCGATCAGTGCGATCACGATGGCCAGACCGAGCAGGGCGTAGATCAGGTTCAGCAACGTGTTGATGTCGCCGGCCTTCGCTGCCTTGAACTCGGAGTGATCCATCACCTCGACGCTCGGATAGGTCGTTGCTGCCTGCTCCAGTGCGGTGCGAGCCGTGGCGCTGTCGACCGACGGCGCGTCCCTGACGTACACCTTGGCGTCGAGCGGGTCGATGCCGAACGAGTTGAGCACCGCATGATCGACGAAGGTCGAACCGGTCCAGGTCTCGTCACCGAAGATCGCCTCGACGGTCAGCGTCGTTGCGCCCTCTGCGAACGTCACGGGCACCTTCGAGCCGAGCATCAAGCCGTGCTCGGTTGCGTAACCGTCTTCCACGGCGATTCCGTCGGCGCCGAGGTTGGCGATGTCGCCCTGCTGGGGCTCGATGTCGAAGATCGACGTCACGGTGGCGGCGTCGAAGCTGTTGAGGTCGGTGACCTCGCCGTCGACCGCAGCCGTCGTGACCGAGACGCCGTCACGGCGCTGAACTCCGGCCGGCCGGCCAGGTCGGTGGCCAGGGTGTGGCTGACTCCGCCGATGCCGAAGGTGCCGGTGTCGAGCACGTAGTCACCATGGAAGTCGCGATCGACCGACCGATTGATCGAGGCCTTGGCCGAGGCTGCGAAGGTCATGATGAACCCGACCAGGGCCACGCCGATCATCAGCGCGGCGGCCGTACTGGCCGTGCGCTTTGGTGTGCGCATCGCGTTCTCGCGGCCCAACGTTCCGCTGACGCCGCTGAACCGGGCCATCGGCGCACCGATGATCCGTGCCGCAGGGCGAGCCAGCACCGGTGCCAGCACGGCGACGGCGATGAAGATGACCAGGGCACCGAGCCCGACGAGCGCGATGGTCCCACCGCTGAGGCCGGCGACCAGCGAGCCGACACCGGCTGCGAGGATCGAGCTGCCGACGACCATCCGGCGGCGTGAGCTCGCCGCCCGATCGATGGCGACCGCCCGCATTGCCGCGATCGGAGGGATGCGACCGGCACGCCGGGCAGGGATGACCGCCGACACGAGCGTGACGACCGTACCGATCGCCAAGCACAGAGCGATCGTGCTCATCGTGACGACGACGGGGCCGGCAGGGATATCGATTCCGAAGGCGGCGAGCAGGGCCTTCAACAGCTTGGCCACGCCGATGCCGGCGACGACACCGGCGATCGACGAGATCAGCCCGACCACGGTTGCCTCGAGGAGCACCGACCGGGTGACCTGCCGATTGCTCGCACCGAGGGCCCGCAGCAACGCCATTTCTTTTTGGCGTTGGGCGACGATGATCGAGAAGGTGTTGAAGATGATGAACGCACCGACGAACAGGGCGATCAGGGCGAAGACCATCAGGAACGTGTTGAAGAACGATAGGCCGTCCTTCACGTCACCCTGTGTCTCGGCCGTGATCTGATCACCGGTCAACACCTCGGCCTTGGTCGGCAGCACGTTGGCGATGTTGTCGGTGACCTGCTGGTGCGACACCCCTTCGGCCGCGACCATGGCGACTGCGTCGACCTGACCCGGCTCGGCCACCAGTGCCTCGGCAGTTGCAGCGTCGAACAGCACGGCGGAGGCGCCGCCCATCGAGTCGGCGTCGCCGAACGTGGCGATGCCGCTGACGATGAACCGATGGGCGCCCTGCTTGGTGAGCACGGTCGTGGTGTCGCCGACGTGGATGCCGGCTGTCTTGGCGGAGTGCCGGTCGATGACGATCTCGGCGGGGCCGCTGGGTGCGTGGCCTTCGGCGATCCGGTAGGGGTTGAGTTCGGCGACGGTCGTCCAGCTCTCGCCGAACGTCGGTGCGCCTTGACCCGGGTCTCCGACCGGCTTGCCGGCGGCATCGACGAGTTGGGCGTAGCCCGAGACCTTGGCCTCGGCTGCAGCGACTCCGTCGACCTTGCTGATCGTGTCGACGATCGACGCGTCGAGTCGTGGTCGCTGCATGCCGAACTGAGCGTTGATCTCGGAGGTGCCGCGCACGTATGCATCGGTGCCGGCGTACCCGTCGGTGAACAGACCGTCGAAGGTCTTGGAAATGGTGGCGGTCAGCACCAGGGTGCCTGCCATGAAGGCGACGCCGAGCATCACGGCGATGGCGGTCGTCAACAGGCGCAGCTTCTTGGCTGCGAGCTCTCGAAGGGTGAGGTGAAACATCGCTGATCAGTTCCGTTCCTGGTTGTTGTGGCCTGGGGCCTTCTGGCCCAGTTGCTTGATCCGGTCGAGGACCATGTCGGAGGTGGGGTTGCTCATGTCGTCGACGATGCGGCCGTCGGCCAGGAACAGGGCCCGGTCGGCGTAGGAGGCGGCAACGGGATCGTGGGTGACCATCACGATGGTCTGGACCATCTCGCGCACAGCTCGGCGCATGAACGACAGGATCTCGGCACCGGTCTGCGAGTCGAGGTTGCCCGTCGGCTCGTCGGCGAAGATGATCTCCGGTCGGCTGGCGAGTGCGCGGGCGACGGCGACGCGCTGCTGCTGGCCGCCGGAGAGCTCGGACGGGCGGTGGTGCACGCGTGGGCCGAGGCCGACGGTGTCGATCACCGACTGCAGCCACTCGCTGTCGGGCTTGCGCCCGGTGAGCGTGAACGGAAGGGTGATGTTCTCGATGGCGGTCAGCGTCGGTACGAGGTTGAAGGCCTGGAAGATGAACCCGACTCGCTCGCGGCGCAGCACGGTGAGTTGGCGGTCGTTGAGGCTGCTGAGGTCGGTCTCGCCGATGTACACCCGGCCACTGGTCAAGGTGTCGAGACCGGCCACGCAGTGCATGAGGGTCGACTTGCCGGACCCGGAGGGGCCCATGATGGCGGTGAACTGCGAGGCGGCGAAGTGCACGTCGACGCCGTCGAGCGCCCGGACCTCGATGTCGCCGCGGCCGTAGACCTTCGTTGCCTGATAGGCCATTGCTGCTGGGGTGGTGTGCACCGCGTGGGTCGGTGCGGGGAATGCGGTGGTGGAAGTCATGCCGCCACAGTGCGCCGCCCTCCGCGGTGACACATCGGCTCTTGGGTGCTTCACGACTCGCCGGTGGGGTGATCTGGGCGGCCGCCGTGGGGCTGCGTGTACGACTGGGGATGTACGCGACGGATGGCGCTGAGGCTGATGCGCGACGGGTGTCGATGGGTCTACGG
>JAYVOI010000244.1:0-3961 GCA_043758005.1 Ilumatobacteraceae bacterium | reverse complement strand
ACTACTCCGTCCTCGGAGCAGAAACGGTCACGAACACCGGAGCAAGCGTGCTGAACGCCAGCCTCGGCCTGTCGCCGGGCACGAACATCACCGGGTTTCCGCCGGGCATCGTCAACCCGCCAGGTACGACTGACACGACCAACGCGGCCGCTGCACAGGCGCAGCTGGACCTCACCGCCGGCTACCTGAACGCCGCCGGTCGACCACTCGACGCGACCGAGCCCGCAGATCTGAGCGGCCTCGTGTTGGTCGGCGGTGTCTACGCGTCCACATCCAAAGGGCCCCTGAGCCTGTCTGGAACACTGACACTCGACGGGGCAGGGGATCCCAATTCGGTCTTCATCTTCCAGACCGACTCCACGCTGATCACCGCAACAGGCAGCACAGTGTCACTGATCAACGGCGCCCAGGAGTGCAACGTGTTCTGGCAGGTGGGCAGTTCGGCAACACTTTTCACTGGCTCCACCTTCGTCGGCAACATCATGGCGCTGACCTCGATCAGCGTGCAGAACAGCGTGACGGTTCACGGGCGTGCCCTCACCCAAACCGGTGCGGTCACCTTGGACACCGACACTTTCACGGTGCCGACGTGCAATCTCACCGCGATCCCTACGACGACGATCGCGGCCTCGACGACGGCGGCGGCACCGACGACAACAGCGTCGGTACCAGTCCTGCCCGGCACCGGCAGATCGGTCAACACCGGCTTGCTGGCGGCCACGGCCGTCCTGACGGTTGGAATCGTGGCGACCCGTGTGACCCGACGCCGAGCACCAGTGAGCCGCTGAGTCCAAGAGGTCACGGCGACGGCGCAGCGGTGGCCGCAACGTGGTAGAGAGAGGCGTCATCCCCTCTCGAGGAGTGCCCATGCCTACGCTTCCCCACCGTCGTCTCGGTTCGTCCGGCCTCGACGTCTCGCTGTTCTCGTTGGGATCGTGGCGCACCTTCGAGCGGATCCCCCGCGACCAAGCCCTCGCAGTCATGCGGGCAGCGCGCGAGGCCGGGATCACCTTTCTCGACGACGCTCGCTACAACGACGAGACGGGTACGGCGCCGATCCTCACGGGCTACTCCGAGATCGTCTTCGGCGAACTGTTCCGGGCGACCGGCTGGGTGCGCGACGACGTCGTCGTGGCCAACAAGCTGTGGTGGGAGTTCTGGCCAGAGCAGGAGGCTGCCGGCGAGCTCGACGCCTCGTTGGGGCGAATGGGGCTCGATCACATCGACCTCATCTACACCATGCAGCCACCCGAAGGTCTCAGCGTCGAGGAGCTCGTGGGGCAGGTGGCGGCAGTGGTCTCGTCGGGCCGGGCGCGTTCGTGGGGCATCGGCAATTGGCCTGCCGACCAGCTCGTCGAAGCCGTGCGTGCGGCGCGGGCACTCGGTGTGGCGTTGCCAGCGGCCGCACAACTCCCGTACAGCCTGGTCCGTCCCGACTGGGTGCAGGACCCGGTGATGGAGGGTGTGTTGGCCGATGCAGACATCGGTCTCGTGGCGTCGTACGTGCTGGCCGGTGGAACGCTGACCGGCAAGTACCTCCGCGGCGAGAACGGCCGCGCCGAAACCGACGAGACACCGGCGATCGTGACCGGCAAGCAGCGTGCCTCGGCCGTTGTCGACCTGGCACGCGAGTGGGGCGTGACACCAGCCTCGCTGGCCTTTTCGTTCGCCCTCGCCCACCCGCGCCTGGCCAGCGTGCTGTTCGGTGCCACCTCTCCCGAGCAGCTCGAGGAGAACGTCGCCTCCCTCGCCGTGTTCCATTCACTCACCACCGAGCAGCACGGGCAGCTGCGCGAGTTGTCGACCGCCTGACACGGCATGCATAGCGGATGACGCAATTGGGTACAGGAGCGTCATGGAAATCATCCGACACGACGATGGCTCGCTGACCGTTCCTGTGACAGCGCCGCGCCACCATGACGACGACGACGCTGACGAGGCCGTGGAGACCGGGCCCACCACGATGGTCCTGCACCCGGGCGAGGGCGGGTACACCGAGGCCCTGGCCGAATGGGACGTGCAGCAGAACCCCGATCGCGGCGAAGCCGTGTCGACGGCGTCCGGCCGCGAAGAGGCGATGGCGCTCGTGCACGCGGTGGCCGAGGATCCGGAGCACGTTGCCGAGGCCGTGGAGTCGCTCGACGACGCCGCCGCCAGCGCGGACGCGCTGCGACATGTGCTCGTGGGTGGAACTCCGTCGATCCAGGCGTTCGCACATGAGGTCGCCGATGCCGAAGGCGGCGAGGAACTGCCGCACCACAAGGCGACCAAGATCATCGGCCAGGTGCTCGCCGAGATCGACGCACACCCGCAGTAACGGGTCCCGATCGTCACCGCTGCAAACTGTGGTGGTGACTCCTTCCGGCCCGATGCTGTCGAGCGGGCGATGCAACGCCGCGTTCACCGCGGTCCACGACGAGTTCGCCCGCAACTTCGCCGAGCGCGGCGAGGTCGGCGCGGGTGTCTGTTTGATCGTGGATGGCGAGGTCATGGTCGACCTCGTTGGCGGCTGGGCCGACGAGGGCAGGCGACGGCCGTGGCAGCCCGACACCTTGGTCAACTTCTATTCCGTCGGCAAGGCCTTCGTCGCGCTGCTGGCCTTGCAACTCGTCGATGCCGGTCTGCTGGGACTCGACGATCCGATCGCGTCGGTGTGGCCCGAGTTCGCCGCACATGGCAAGGACCACGCGACGGTGCGGCACGCACTGTGTCACCGGGCCGGCGTGCCGGCAATCCGCGAGCCGTTGACGAACGACGACCTGTGGGACTGGGAGCGGATGACGACCGCGCTTGCCGCAACCGAGCCGTGGTGGGAGCCCGGGTCTCGCCACACGTACCACACCAATACCTATGGGCATCTCGTGGGCGAGATCGTGCGGCGCGTCAGCGGTGACATGCCGGGCACCCGCCTTCGAGCCGTTGCCGATTCGCTCGGCGCCGACGTGTGGGTCGGCGTGCCGACGACGCAACAGCACCGCTGCGCCGACGTGATCTGGGCGCCGGCTCAAGGGCTGTCACAACGGACCGACATCGCCCGGGCCGCCGAGCCATCGGACGAGTCGTCGATGATCGCCCTGGGCTACTTCAACCCGCCGGGCTACTCGTCGACCGGCGTCGTGAACACCGCAGCCTGGCGCGGCGCGCACGTGCCCTCGACGAACGGACACGGTTCGGCGACCGGAGTCGCGCAGATGTACGCAGCGCTGCTCGAGCCCGGGCGGCTGCTGTCGCCCGACCTGCTCGCCGAAGCCACCACGGCCCAGTCGGTTGGCTTCTGCCCGGTGCTCGGCGAGGAGACCACGTTCGGCCTCGGCTTCAAACCGACCGTGCCGCATCGCCCATTCGGTCCGAACCCGCGGAGCTTCGGCCACTTCGGAACCGGTGGCGCCCTCGGGTTTGCAGATCCCGACGCGGGCGTGGCCTTCGGGTACGTGATGAACCACGTCATCCCCCGCTGGCAGAGCACCCGCAACCGCGCCCTGATCGACGCCGTCTACCGATCGCTATGACGACTCCCGGATGTCAGTCGGGGTCGACGCCCGCGTACGCATAGGCGAACCAACGGGCCAGCGTCGGGTCGTGCTGCAACGCCGACACCCAGCCCTGCCGGAGACCCGCGCCGAACGACACGCTGTCGCCCTGGCCGTCGGCGTCGTCGGACCCGGCCAGAATCAAGCGCAGCATCCAGCGCGAGAACGCCTGCGTTCGCCAGATGGCCGGAAGGCGGGTGTCGGAGTATTGATCGAGCCGAGTGCCGTCATGGCGTGGACCAAAGCGTTCGATGAACCCGTGCGCCAACTCGACCGCATCCTGGATGGCCAGGTTCATCCCCTTGCCACCGGCCGGCGTGATCACGTGCGCAGCGTCGCCGGCCACGAACACCCGCCCGTCCTGCATCGGTGTGGTCATCTTCATGCGCAGATCGACGAGGGACGGTTCGATGAACTCGACGTGGTCGAGT
>JAYVOI010000243.1:0-20455 GCA_043758005.1 Ilumatobacteraceae bacterium | reverse complement strand
AGCCGGGGAAGGCCTGGGTGAGGCGGTCGATCGGCGAAACGATCGCGTCGGGAGGCACATCGACCAGGTCCCCGGTGTCGATGTCTTCGTCGGCCTGGGCCGGCTCGGAGCGCTTCAACTGCACGACGTTGTCGTCGTGGTCGGCGGTGGCGTGATCGACCACCAGGGACAGCGGGATGCGCCGGCCGGCGGCGACGGCCAACGCCTTTTCGACCTCGGCCCGGTACTCCTCGGCGCGCACGCGGTGTGGTTCGCCGGCGAAGCCGATCACGAGGGCGCCACCCGCCATGGCACCCACGTGGGCGCCCATGTAGATGGCCTTGGTCATGCCGCGCAGTGCCGGGCGCACCTGGGTCTCGAACAACGCCGGGATCTTGTTGTCGTCGATCCCGGCCGCAGCGGCCGCCGGCGGGGGAGTTGTTGCCGGCCGATCGGCGGACGACGGTTGCGAGGGATGTTCGCTGGACGGCGCGCTGCCGGTGCCGGATGGGGCTGCGGTGCTGATGCCCGAGCTCGGTGTCGGGTCGCGCCGGGCGCGGCCACCGATCGTTGCCCGCCCGGTGCTGGGATCGGTGGGCACCGCACGCGCCGGGGGAGCGGCCGTGACTCCTGCCGCGACGGTCTGCTCGAGGCGCTCGAGCCGCGACATCAGGCTGTGCAGATCCGCACCCGCGGCGTCGTGGGTGAGTTGCACCAGCGCGACCTCGAGCAGCAATCGTGGATCGGGCGCGTGACGCATCTCGACCAGCATCTCGCCCAGCCGTTCCATCGCCCGCACGATCGAGGCCGCACCCAACCGAGTAGCAAGTGACGACACCTCTGCCTCGCGCTCGGCCGGCAGTTGCACCAACTCGGGCGCCATCAGGGCCAGGAAGCAATCGCGCAGGTGGCGGATGATCTCCTCGGTGAGCGTTCGCGGGTCGCCACCCTGCAGCACGGCGTGGGCAACCACGGCGAGGGCTCGGCCCGGATCGTGTTCGATGAACGCCTCGACGAACTCGTCGAGTGGTGTGGTCTCGAGGGCTTCGCCACCGCTGGCGGCCACCAGTTCGAGCGCCGAGATGGTGTCGCGCGCGGACCCGCCACCTTGGCGCAGCACGGACTGCACTGCGGCGTCGCTGACCTCGATGCCGGCGTCGCCTGCCAGCCAGCGGATGTGCTGCTCGAGCACGTCCATGGGCAGGAGGTGGAACTGCAGGTGCTGCGTGCGGCTGCGGATGGTGTCGCTGACCTTCTGCGGGTCGGTGGTGGCCAGCACGAACACGACGTGTGGCGGCGGCTCTTCCAGTGTCTTCAGCAACGCCGCCTCGGCGGCCTTCGAGAGCATGTGCACCTCGTCGAGGATGTACACCTTGTGACGACCCGGTGTGCCGAGCGAGGCCTTCTCGATGAGATCGCGCATCGCATCGACACCGTTGTTGCTGGCGGCATCGAGTTCGTGCACGTCGTAGCTGGTGCCGCGTTCGACCGCGAGGCACGAGGCGCACTCGCAGCACGGCTCGCCGTCGACCGGGCGCTCGCAGTTGAGCACCTTGGCGAGGATGCGCGCCGACGTGGTCTTGCCGGTGCCACGCGGACCGGAGAACAGATAGGCCTGGCCTTCGCGCTGGTTGATGACGGCGTTGCGCAGCGCACGCACGACGTGCTCTTGCCCGCGCACCTCGCTGAAACGGCGCGGGCGATAGCGGCGGTAGAGCGACTGTGTGGCCATCGACGTCGAGCCTACTCAGGGGGTGCGACATTGGCCCGGTGTGGGGTGGCGTGGGCGGCTGACGCCCATCCTCTAGCGTTGAGCTACCTGCATGAACAGCATCTCCCCGCCCACTCGCGCCATCCGTCGCGCCCCCGCCGCCTTTGCCCTCGCCGTCTTCGCGGGCATTGTCGCGGTCGGTGCCTTCGGTGTCGCGCATGTCGCCGCGGCGGACAACTCCCTGGTCTCGTCGACCCCGACTGCGGGCACCACGGTCGAGGCATCGCCGCCGTCGCTGTTGCTCACCTTCGCCAATCCGCTGGGTGCCACCAACACCATCGACGTCGTGTGCAACGGGTCGCCGGTCGCTGTGGGCACCCCGCAAGTCGGCCTCGACGCGGTGTCGCTGAGCGTGTCGGTACCGAATCCGCTGCCGAAAGGTGAGTGCGCCGTCGCCTGGCAGGTCAGCCAACCCGATGGGCAAGGCGGTGGCAGCTCGACGTTCTTGTTCACCGTGGCCAACGACACCGTCGCCACGGTGGCGCCGCTGGTCACGACTCCCGCAGCAGGCACCACCCCGCTCACCGGGTCGACGGCTGCGCCGACGACCGCCGGCACCGAGACACTCACACCCGAATCCGGTTCCGGTGGGCCGCTCGGGCTCTCCCGGCTGCTGATCTCGCTCGGCGTCGCCACGCTGTTCGGTGCGCTGGTGCTGATCGCCACCGCCTGGCCGGAAGGTGTGGAGTACATCTTGACGGTGCGCTTCTTGCGGTCGGCGTGGCTGCTGACGCTTGCGGTCGCCGGGTTCAACGCGGCGTGCGTCGCCGCCCGGATCTCCGGCAAGGGGATCGGGAGCTCGCTGTCGCCGACGGCGTGGAGTGGCCTCACCGACACGACACCCGGCATTGCCGCGCTTGCCCGGGTGATCTTCGTCTTCCTGACCGGATGGGTCGTGATGCGTCCCGAACGCGTCATCGATCCGGCCACCCAACTCCCGGCGCTCGCCCTCCCCGGACTGGCAGTGGCGACACTCGGGTTCAGTCGCAGCGGCGGACAATTGGCGTTCCTCGGCTACGCCGCCGGCATCGCCCACGCGTTGGCGATGGCCGTGTGGCTCGGTGGGTTGATCCTGCTCGCACGCGTGGTCCTGGCCGGCCCCGGCGAGGAGGATCTCGTGCACGCCGTCCGTGGCTTTGCGCGGATCTCGACGCCCGCGCTGACGGTCACGATCCTCACCGGCTTCATCCAGATGTATCGCCTCGACTGGGGCGAGATCTTCACCAGCAGCCACGGCAGGGTGCTGTTCCTGAAGTCCATCGCTGTGGGGGCCATGGTCTTCCTCGGCGTCGCGGCGCGTCAGTTCATCAAGGAGCGCGTTGCCCGAGTCGACGCGATGACCGGTCAGCTGGCCATCCGGCTGCGACGTGCCGTCGGCATCGAGGCGGTGTGCGGTGTCGTGGTGTTGACGCTGACGGCGTGGATGCTGTCGCTGTCACCGCCGAAGGTCGCGGCAACGACCGACAACACCAAGGGGCTGGCGGCGACGGTGCACATCACCAACGACGCCGCCGATGTGACCGTGAAGTTCAGCGCCGCAATCGGGCCGAACGCAGTGCGCGTCGAGGTCGACAAGCCGGCAACCGGGATCGCCGGTCTGGCCGTCGACTTCAGCCCACCGGCAGGCGCGACCGTTCCCAGCGTCACGCTCAACGTGCCGTTGACTGCGGCCGGCGTCGCCGTGTTGCCGATCGAGCAGGGTCTGCCGCTGGGCTCGCCCGGCGTGTGGACCGTGACCGTTCGCTTCGGGTCCACGCCGATCGGCTCGAAGCGGGTGCTGTTGAACGACGGCACGACGGCGTCTCCCGATAGCACCCTGGCAGTGCTGCCGGTGACAACTCCGACGACGCTTACGCCGTAGGCGCGCGGCCCACGACGGAGGCGAACGCGACCGGGCTGGCCACCTCGAGCTGGTCGTACCGGCAGGACTCGGGTGTGCGATCGGGCCGCCAGCGGACGAACTGTGAACCGTGCCGGAAGCGACCTTCCTGCAACTGCCCGAACGTCACCTCGGCAACGCGTTCGATCCGCAGGGGGACCCAGCGGAGGTCCTTGCCCGCGTTCCAACGGCTCCCCCCGCCGGGCATGCGGGTGCCGGACTCCTCGGCACGCGTCATCCACTCCGCCCAGTCGCGCCACGGGTGGTTGTCGAGCGCATGATGGGTCAGCGGCTCGAGCTCGGCCAGCAGTTCGGCGCGGCGCTTCACGGTGAACGACGCCACGACGCCGACGTGGTGCAGATCACCGGCGTCGTCGTACAACCCGAGCAACAACGACCCCACGCCGTTGCCGTCCTTGTGGATGCGGTAGCCGGCGATCACGCAGTCGGCGGTGCGTTGATGCTTGACCTTGATCAGCGTGCGCTTGTCGGGGGTGTACGGGTCGCTCAGCCGCTTGGCGATCACGCCGTCGAGCCCGGCGCCCTCGAACTCGGTGAACCAACGCTCTGCGACGGCGGCGTCGGTGGTGGATGGGCACAGGTACACCGGTGCGACCGCCGACGCCAGCTGCTCGGTGAGCAACTGGTGTCGATCCGTCAATGGGCGATCGAGCAGCGAGTCGTCGTCGAGTGCGAGCAGATCGAAGGCGACGAACGACGCAGGCGTTTCCGCGGCGAGTCGGCGCACGCGTGACTCCGCCGGGTGGATGCGCTGCAGCAGTGCGTCGAAGTCGAGCCCGCGGTCATCGTTGGCGGGTACGACGATCTCGCCGTCGACGACGCATCGTCGGGGCAGCGATGCCAGCAACGGCGCCAGCAGTTCGGGGAAGTAGCGCGTGAACGGCCGCTCGTTGCGGCTGGCCAATTCGATCTGGTCGCCGTCGCGGAACACGATGCAGCGAAAGCCGTCCCACTTCGGCTCGTAGTGCCATCCGTCGCCGACGGGGATGTCGGCCGCGGCCTTCGACAGCATCGGCGAGAGTGGTGGCTGGATGGGCAGTGACATCGGCCCCAGCTTGCCAGACGCCCAGACGCAGCGTCACCTCGCCGCTAGCGTGATTCGATGGGCACGACGGAGCGGTCGATCACGGTCAACGGCGACGGCAAGGTCACCGTCCGGCCCGACACGGCGTCGCTGATCCTCGGCGTGCAGGCCACAGGCAGAACGGCCACCGATGCCTTGAACCAAGCCAACACCAGTGCCACGGCATTGATCGCGGCGCTGAAGGCCGCCGGAGTCCTCGACGACGACATCGCCACGTCGGGCCTGTCGATCTACCCGCAGTACAACCCGACCGGTGTCGCCGTGACGGGGTACCAGGCATCGAACAACGTCACCGTGACTGTTCGCCACATCGCTGGCACCGGCCCGTTGATCGACTCTGCCGCCGCCGGTGTGGCCGTCGGCGATGTCATCAAAATCAGCGAGGTCACGATCGGCTATCCGGCTCCATTGTTCGCCCGATCGGCCTTCAAGTCCGTCAGCGATTCTCCTGCACCCACTCCGATCGAAACGGGTACGCAAGACCTCACGGCGTCCGTCACAGTTGTCTACGAGATCACCTGAGCCGTCGAAGTAGCGTGGTCGGCAATGAGCAACCCGATGGATGCCAAGCTCGAAGAACTTCGCCAGCGCCGCGAGCAGGCGTACCACGCTGGTTCACCCCGCTCGGTCGAACGCCAGCACGAGAAGGGCAAGATGCTGGCCCGCGAGCGGCTCGACGTGTTTCTCGACCCGGGTAGCTTTCACGAGCTCGACCTGCTGGCCCGGCACCGCGCCCAGGCCGCCGGTCTCGAGGAGCGTCCCTACACCGACGGTGTGATCACCGGGTGGGGCACGGTCGAGGGGCGCAAGGTGTTCGTGTTCAGCCAGGACTTCACCGTGTTCGGTGGCGCGCTCGGCGAGGTGTTCGCCGAGAAGATCCACAAGATGATGGACCTCGCTCTGAAGGTCGGTGCGCCGGTGATCGGGCTCAACGATGGTGCCGGCGCCCGCATCCAAGAAGGTGTGGTGTCGCTGGCGAGCTACGGCGGCATCTTCTACCGCAACGTGTTGTCGAGCGGGGTCGTGCCGCAGATCTCGGTGATCCTCGGGCCGTGCGCCGGCGGCGCCGTGTACAGCCCGGCCATGACCGACTTCATCTTCATGGTTCGCGAGTCGAGCCACATGTTCATCACCGGCCCCGATGTCGTCAAGACGGTGACGGGTGAAGAGGTGACCCTGGAGGAACTGGGCGGTGCCATGAGCCATGCCTCCAAGAGCGGTGTGGCCACCTTCGTGTCGCCCGACGAGAAGTCGTGTCTGGAAGACGTGCGCTTCCTGCTCAGCTTCCTGCCGTCGAACAACCTCGAGGAACCGCCGCACGTCGAGACCGGCGACGACCCGGATCGGCTGTGCCCCGCACTCAACGAATTGCTACCACCCAGCGCCAACCAGCCGTACGACATGAAGTCGGTCATCCGCGAGGTCGTCGACAACGGCGAGTTCTTCGAGTACTTCCCGCACTGGGCGCGCAGCATCGTCTGCGGTTTCAGCCGCGTCGATGGCCATCCTGTCGGCATCGTCGGCAACCAGCCGCTGATGCTGGCGGGCGTGCTCGACATCGAGAGCTCCGAGAAGGCGGCGCGCTTCGTGCGCACGTGCGATGCCTTCAACATCCCGCTGTTGACCTTCGTCGATGTGCCCGGCTTCCTTCCCGGCGTCGACCAGGAGTACGGCGGCATCATCCGCCACGGCGCCAAGTTGTTGTACGCGTACTGCGAGGCCACCGTGCCGCGCATCCAGATCATCACCCGCAAGGCCTACGGCGGGGCGTACGTGGTGATGAACTCGAAGTCGATCGGCGCCGACCTGGCCTACGCCTGGCCCACCGCCGAGCTCGCCGTCATGGGACCGCAGGGCGCCGTCGAGATCGTCTACCGGCGCGAATTACAGCAAGCCGCCGACCCGGCCACGCGTCGCGCCGAACTGGTCGCCGAGTACACCGAGAAGTACGCCAACCCGTACAACGCGGCCGAACGCGGCTACGTCGATGACGTGATCGACCCCTCCGAGACTCGTCAGAAGATCGTCGCCGGGTTGCGCATGCTGCGCACCAAGCGCGAGGAGTTGCCTCGCCGCAAGCACGGCAACATGCCGCTGTGAGGGTCGAGATCTCGCCGGCGCCGACCGACGAGGAGGTCGCAGCAATCGTCGCTGCGGTCGAAGCGTTGTGGCCGAAGGCGGTCTACATCGACGCGTCGCCGGTGGTCCGCGTGCCCACGTGGCGGTTCAGCAATCGGTGGTGGATCACCCCGTTGCCGAAGCGGCGCGAGCGCCCGCGCCGGTAGTCCCGCAACGGCGAGGTCGATCACGGGTACAGTCCTGCACCATGACCGACTTTCCCGGGCCGCCTCCCGGCGCGATGCCACCGCCCCCGCCGCCCCCGCCTCCACCTCCTCCGCCGGGTGGAGGCCCGCTGCCCAGCTATCAGGCGTATCCGCAGCAGTCCGACCGCGCCCCGCAGTACGCCAGCTTCGGAGCCCGGTTGGGTGCGTTGATCATCGATGGCCTGATCGGCCTCGTCTTCGTGATCCCGGCCCTCGTCGTGGGCCTGGCCGGCCCTCGTCACATCGTTGGTTGCACCGTCAACAACAGGGAGACCAGTTGCAACGTCCCGACCGGCCCGACCATCGCACTGGCAGCGCTGGTGGGCATTGCCGGCTGGGTCGCCTACCTCGTGATCTTCTGCCGCAAGGTCAGCCGCAACCAGTCGTGGGGGATGAAGGCGACCGGCATCCGGGTCGTCAGCGCGGACCGGGGCGAGCAGATCAGTGCATGGCGTGCGCTCGGTTGGCAGCTTGCCCACGTCTTCTCCGGGTTCTTCTGCTACCTCGGCTACCTGTGGATGCTGTGGGACAAGCGCAATCAGACCTGGCACGACAAGATCGCCGGGACGGTCATCGTCAAGGCCTGAGCCGATACTCTCGGCGGCGTGGACATCACGACCGTCGCCGATGATCTGATCGTCGCTCATTCGGCGTCGCCGGCGGGTGCGGTCATCCGACTCACCGAACTGGCTCCAGCGTCGATTCATCACATCGGCAGTCACGAGGTGCGCACGCTGGCGCGGCCGCCGGGTGCATTGCTGTGCCGTATCGGCACGGTCAACGACCTGCACCACGGCGAGACGGAATGCGGAAAGATCGACGACGACCCGCGCGGACCGATCCAGCGCGTCGCGGCCGGCGAGCCACCGCACCCCGAGACCATGAACCGCGCCGCGGTCGAGGAGATGGCCGCCGCCGATCTCGACGCAGTCGTGGTGAAGGGCGACCTCACCGACGACGGCACCGAAGCAGAGTTCGCGATGTTCGAGTCGTGCTATCGGGACGCCTTCGGCGATCGCCTGCACGTCGTGCGAGGCAATCACGATGCCTATCGCGGGCAACAGGTGTACACCGGCGACGAGTGGATCGATCTGACGGGCGTGTCGATCGCCCTGCTCGACACCGTGCTGCCGGAGCGCACCACGGGGTCGATCACCGCCCAGCAACTGCAGTGGCTCGACGACCAGTCGGCGGCGGCCGGCGCCCCGGTGATCGTGATGGGTCACCACCAGCAATGGATCTCGGGGCGACGACACAACGAGTACTTCGGCCTCGACCCAGACAGCAGCGACGGCCTCGCCGAGGTGGCGGCGCGCCGGCCGCGAATCGTGGCGTATACGGCCGGGCACACTCACCGCCATCGGGTGCGGGCGATGTCGTGCGGAGTTCCGTCGATCGAGGTTGGCTGCGTGAAGGACTTCCCGGGCACGTGGGCCGAGTATCGGGTGTACGAGGGCGGTATCTCCCAGGTCGTGCACCGCATGTCGTCGCCTGAGGCGCTCGCCTGGAGCGATCGCTGCCGGCACCTGATGACGGACTTCGGGATCGACTACGAGACGTACGCGCTGGGCAGATTGGAGGATCGGTGCTTCAACATCCCGCTTCGGTGAGGGCTTCGTTCGAGGACGCCATCACCGTGTTGTTGACGACGATCGAACGGGTCCAGCCCCATCAGTGGGAACTCCCCGGGCTGGGTGTGTGGACGGTGCGAGAACTGACAGCGCACACCCTGCGCGGGTTCGCGTTGATCGAGCGCTATCTCGCGGCCGAACCCACCGTCGACCGGGTGATCACCGATGCCACCGACTACTACCGCACGGCCCTTGCCGATCCCAATGTGCACGGCCGTGTCGCCGAGCGTGGCCGGGAGGGCGGGGCCCAATTGACCGACCCGGTCGGCGAGAGCGAAGCAACCGCGCAACGAGTGCTGGCCCTGGTCGCCTCGACCGCCGATGACGACGTGGTCGAAACCGGTGTGGGTCAGATGATGTTCAGCGAGTACCTGGCGACCCGTGCTGCCGAGGTCTCCTTGCACACCCTCGACCTGCAGCGGGCGACCGGGCAGCCGATGGCGCTGCTGCCGGCGACCTCGTCGATGGTCGTCGCATTGATGGCGCAGCTCGCCGAGCCGATCACGCTGCTGGCGGCGCTGACCGGCCGCGGTGCCCTACCCAACGACCTGAACGTGCTGCGCTGAGCCCCGTGAGCCCGACCGGTTCCCTCCCACTGCACGGCCTGCGCGTCCTCGACCTGTCGACCGTGCTGGCCGGGCCGAACTGCGCCCGGTACCTCGCCGACTTCGGGGCTGACGTGATCAAGGTCGAGCGACCCGACGGTGGCGACAGCCTGCGCAGGTTGGCGTGGCGCGATCCACGTGACGGCGAGGGGCTGTGGTGGAAGCTCGTCAACCGCAACAAGCGCACGATCGCCATCGACCTGAAGTCGCCCGACGATCTCGATGTCGTGCGCAGTCTGGTCACCGAGGCCGATGTACTGATCGAGAACTTCCGTCCCGGCACGCTCGAGCGGCTCGGCCTCGGCCCCGACGCACTGCTTGCGCTCAACCCCCGGTTGGTGATCACCCGGGTCACCGGGTTCGGCCAGACCGGTCCGTATCGCAACCGGCCCGGGTTCGCCACGATTGCCGAGTCGATGTCGGGGCTGGCGGCGATCTCCGGCGAGCCGGGCGGGCAGCCACTGCTGCCGGCGATCGCGCTCACCGACGAGGTCACCGCGATCGTCGCTGCGTTCGCGACGATGGTCGCGCTACACAGCGGTGTCGGCCAGGTGGTCGATGTCAGCCTGCTGGAGAGCCTGTTCCAACTGATGGGCCCGCTGATCTCGCTGTACGAGCTGACCGGGCATATGCAGGAGCGGTTGGGTTCCGGCCTGCCGTACTCCGTACCACGCGGCACGTATCAGTGCAGCGACGGGCGGTGGATCGGCGTGTCGACATCGAGCGATTCGGTGGCCGCACGCGTGCTGAACCTGCTCGGTGTCGGCGACGACCCGCGATTCGGTTCGTTCGGCGCGCGCATGGAGCACCGCGAGGCCCTCGAGGCGGTGATGACCGAGTGGTGCGCGCAACGGACCCAGGCCGAGGTGATGAAGGCGTTCACTGCCGCCGAAGCGGCGATCGGTCCGGTGATGACGATGGCTGACATCGCCGTCGATCCGCACTACGCGGCCCGCGACGCGATCGTCGCTGTCGATGGCACGCCGATGCAAGGACTGATCGCCCATCTCAGCGCGACGCCCGGTGCATTGCGTTGGCAAGGTCGTGGCCTCGATGCCGACGGCGACGAGATCCGCGCCAAGGGCTGGGGCGACGGGCAATGACTGCGCCGACTACACCGACTGGGCCGATGGTCTACGTCGCCGGGCCGTTGTTCGACGAGGGCGAGCGTTGGTGGATCGAGAAGGTGGAGCAGACGATCGCTGCGGCCGGGTTCGCGACCTTCCTGCCACACCGCGACAACCCACCGAAAGATCAGCACAACGTCGCCGCCATCTTCGCCAATGATCGGCGCGGCATCACCGAATGCGATGCGGTGGTCGCCAGCCTGAACGGGATCATCACCGACGATGGCACGGCGTGGGAGCTCGGGTTCGCCTACGCGCTGGGCAAGCCGATCATCGGGCTGCACACCGACTGGCGGCGACGGTTCGATCACGAGGTGATCAACTTGATGATCGAGTGTTCGCTGACCGTGCTGCTGCGCTCGATCGACGAACTGCCCGATGTCCTGAGCACGGTGCTGCGGGCCCGGTCGAATACCGTCTGACCGGTGAACATCCGAGAAACGATTGCCGACGACCTGCCTGCCGCACTGGCGCTCAACAACCGCAGCATCCCGGCCCTCAACGAGCTCGACGGCGACGAGATCGAGCGACTGCTGGGCATGGCCAGCTTGGCGCTGACCGCTGAGGTCGAAGGCGCCTTCGCCGGCTTCTGCATCACCTTTCCCCCACGGGTCGACTACGCCAGCTTGAACTACGGCTGGTTCAGCCGGAACTACGACGACTTCGTCTACCTCGATCGAATCGCCGTCGATCCCACATACCGACGGCTGGGCATCGGCAAGGCGTTCTACGACGAGGTCATCGAGCGATTCACCGGCGTGTTCCCTCGGCTGCTCTGTGAAGTCAACGTGCGACCGCGCAACGAGCCGTCGTTGCTGTTCCATCACTCGATCGGCTTCCGCGAAGTTGGTCAGCAGGACACCGACGGTGGCAACAAGACCGTCAGCCTGCTCGCGTTGCCGCTGGGCTGAGCGGGGCAGATCGGTCTCCCCTGAACTTTGTCGCAGGAAGGTCGCTGAGCGTCCTCGGAGCGACAGGGGTCGAGTGAGCCGGTCGATCGCCGACTAGGGCAGTCGTTCGACGACGGCGTCGCTCATCGATAGTTCGGGGTCGGTGCCAGGCCGACGCCCAACTCGCCTTCGTTCGTCGTCGACTCCATTCCGCCGACGCTAGTCATGCGCCGGGACGGAGATCTTGGGAGATACGACGATCAACGCGATGGGAACGACAGCGAACAGTGCGAGCCCGCCGAGACTGGCGGCGACGTCACCCGACGCCAGGCCGTCGGTGTTGACGATGTGGTAGATCAGATGCGGGACTCCGTACAGCAGTGATGCTGCTGCCGCGGCGATGATGGTCGGCCGCGACAGCGTGACGATGGCAATGATCAACACCGCGGCCAGACCCAGGTTCAGCCCGCCGACATCGCGCACGAGGTGTTCGTTGTAGGGGCCGTTGACACTTACCCAGGCGCGCCCCAACCCGGGGAAGTGGTCGTAGAACGATCGCGGTGCGAACTGCGCCCACAGCCCGATCTCGAGCGAGACGAGGGCGAGGTAACCGAGGGCGATCCTGAGCCATCTCCGGTAGGTCATCGGAGCTCCTTCCAACGATCGACGCAGTGGATCGTCGAGGTCCATGGTGACACCTCTCGGAAGCGCCACGACGAGATTCGGTGTGACCGGGCGATGCTGTTGACGACGTTACCGCCGGCTCGCTCGACCACGGCCGGAACGGTTCGAATCTTCGACCGGCCGACCACTTCGGTCAGCGCGTCACGGTGCGCCGACCGGCGCATCGGCTCCGGTTCGGCCACGTTGTACGCGCCGGCCGGAGCGGAGAGCGCGGCAACCACAGCCGCAGCCGCGTCGTCGATGTGGATGAACGACATGTACCCATCGATCGCGCCGACGATGGTGAACAGCCCGTTCTTCGCAGCGTTCACGGTGCTCTCGGTATGCGCACTGTCCGGAGCCATGAACATCGCGAAGCGCAGCACGACGCCGACACCTCCAGCGGCTGTCACGCCGGCCGCCGAGGCCTCCGCTGCGGCGACGCTGTCGTTGCCCCAGTAGTACTGACGCTCGCACTGCTCGTCGATCCATTCGTCTCCGCGGTCGATGTACGGGAACGTGATGGATTCCTGGATCATCCGCCCGACGCCTACGTCGACGGCCGCGGCCGCAATCGTTGCGGAAGCCTCTCGCCGAAGCGAGTCGTTGACGCGCCATCCCGATCGTCGGAGGGCAGACGGCCCGGTCGGGATGTGTGTGGCCAGATGGGCGACGGCGTCGAAGCCGGCGAGGGTCGCCCGCAGCGCTTCACGATCGAACAGGTCGACCTCAACGGGTGTCGCCCCGTCGGCCCGTGCCGCTGCGGCTTTGGCCTCGGATCGCACGACGGCGGTCACGGTGTGACCCGCTTCGACAAGTCGCGGGACGACCCGGCGACCCAACACGCCCGTCGACCCGGTGACCAACACCCGCTGACCCATCACAGCACCTCCTGAAACCACTCGATCGCCTTGGCGATCTGCGTGGGATCGACACTCGTCGCCAGTTCCCGGTTGATGTCGGCGATCGTGACGGCCTTCAACTCCGCCCGCCACGCATCCTCGGCTCGCCACATCGCCTTGGCGATGCCGCATGGCCGCACGTACCTCGGTGTGGCAACGGCGCTGGGGCCCTGCTGGCGGATCTCGGTGCAGCGAAACGCCGGCTCGGCGCCTTCGAGGGCCAGCACGACATCGAGCAACGTGATCTCGCCTGCCGGCCTCGCCAGGCGGTAGCCGCCGCTGCGGCCGGCCACCGCGTCGACGATGCCGGCCTGCGAGAGCTTCTGGAGCTGTTTGACGAGATACGGGGCTGGTACACCATGGAACTCCGCCAGCCGCGCCCCCGAGATCATCACCTCGGGCGGCATAGCTCCCAGCACGGTGCAGCAGTGCACGCTCCACTCGACCCCTTCGCTCAGCTTCATATACGGATATTAAATATCCGCATTTAATCTGTCAAGCGGATGTGGGTACTCTCCGTGGATGGAGACGTTGGAGAACGAGGTCGATCGGGTCGCCGCGGAATCTGTGTTCTCCGGCGTGGTTCGCGTCGATCGCGGCGATGAGGTCGAGTTGGCCAAGGCATACGGGCTGGCTCATCGCGGCCTGCAGGTTGCCAACACGGTCGAGACGCAGTTCGGGGTTGCCAGCGCGGTGAAGGGCCTCACCGCCCTCGTGATCGTCAGCCTGATCGTCGACGGTCTGCTCGAGTTGTCGACGCCGGCTCGCGCCGTGCTCGGTACCGACCTGCCGTTGATCGGCGATGCCGTCACGGTCGAGCACCTACTTGCGCACCGATCGGGCATTGGGGACTACCTCGACGAGGACGCCGATCCCGACATCAACGACTACATGATGCCGGTTCCCGTGCATCAGCTGGTCACGGCCGAGGACTACCTCGTCGTACTCGATGGGCACCCGGCGAAGTTCGCGGCCGGCACGGATTTCTCGTACTGCAACGGGGGATTCGTCGTGCTGGCGCTGATCGCCGAGCGCGTCAGCGGCGTGCCGTACCACGATCTCGTGCACCAACGCGTGTGCCTGCCGGCCGGCATGCACGACAGTGCGTTCATGCGTTCCGACGAGCTTCCGGGGCGTGCCGCGCTCGGCTACCTCGACATCGATGGTGTCTCGCGAACCAACCTCCTACATCTCCCGGTCCGCGGCACCGGTGATGGAGGCATGTACATGACGGTCGCCGACGTTCGCCTGCTGTGGCTGGCCATCTGCGCCGGTCGGATCGTGCCTCCCGAATGGGTGAGCGAGATGGTGCAGCCGCGCAGCGTTGTGTCGGAACGCGAGCGGTACGGCCTCGGCTTCTGGCTGGCCGGGTCCGGCGAGGCAGTGCGCCTGGAGGGCTACGACGCCGGGGTGTCGTTTCGCAGTTGGCACCACCCGTCGTCACGGCTGACGCACACCGTCATCTCCAACACCGCCGAAGGGGCGTGGCCTGTGACGCGCCTGCTGTACGAGCGCCTCTCGTCGTGACTACGGCGCGGGGAGAAAATCAACCAGCAACGCAGACACCTGATCGGGTGCGTCGAGCTGCATCCAGTGGCCGGGGCCGTCGATGCGCTCGTAGCGCCACGATCCGTCGACGTAGCGCTGCGAGCCGGTCATACCGGCCTCGTCGAGCGCGAAGTCGCCAGAGCTCCACACGCCCATCGTCGGGGCCTGCACCTGCGGGAAGACCAGTGGCGGCTCGACCCATGTCCGCGGATGCACGTTGGCGCGGTACCAGTTGAGTGCCGCCGTCAGTGCGCCGGGGCGGGCCAGGTCGACTGCAACCTGATCCATATCGGGATGGCCCGACCAGGAGCGCATGTTGGCGAAGTCGTCGGCCGACAGCCACTGCTCGGCGATGCCCTCGAACTGGAACAGCAGCATGTACCACGACTTCTGGCGCTGCACGTCGCCAACATCGCGGAACGCGGAGGGATGGCCGACCGACAACGCGACCAGGTGATCGACCCGATCGGCAACGAAGGCACCCATCGCCCAGGCGAGCGCGGCACCCCAATCGTGACCGACCACGTGGGCGCGCTGCACGCCGAGGGAATCGAGGATGCCCAAGACGTCGCCGGCGATGTTGAGGATCCCGTAGTCGTCGACGCCCTCCGGCTTCGACGAGTCGCCGAAGCCGCGCAGGTCAGGGACGATCACTCGGTAGCCGGCATCGACCAGCACCGGCACCTGGTGTCGCCACAGCGCGTGGGAGTCGGGGAAACCGTGCAGCAGTACGACGGCGGGGCCTTCGCCTTCGTCCTGCACGGCAAACGTCAGATCGCCGAGAGCAATGTGCTTCATGTGTGGGATCCTTTCTCAGGCGCCGACAAGGGTGAGCAGTTCGGCCCGGTCGGGCCCGGGCAATGGTGTGGAATCTGCCAGTTCCAGTGCCCGCTCGGCCACGCCCGGACGCGACAGCACGTTGACCCCACGATCGAGCAGCGACACGATCTCCATGAAGCCGCGGAGCAATTCGGGGTCTTTGGTGATCGCGCTCTCCAGCGCCGTACCGAGCAACCAGCCGGGATCGTCGGTCTCGTAGGACCGCCCGTCGATGATCGCTTCGATCTCGGCCAGGCGGTGACGGTCGAAGGCCAGCGTGTCGGCGAACAGCGGCTCGACGTTCTCGTTGGTCACCTCGCCCCACTGGAGCGCAAACGCCCGGGGGTCGTCGAGGGGCACGTCGCGCATCATCGAACGCAACGCGGCGGCGTGGGTGATCCCCATCGAGATGCCGCGACCGAGTGAGGGGTTGGTGCACGCCCACGCATCGGCGAGGGGGATCACACCGGTAGCAACTGGCGCTCCGTCGACGACGTAGTTCCGTTGACGATCTTCGATCTTGGCCATCACCTTCACGTCGGTGATCGGCTCTGCGTCGATCCAGTGGGCGACGAGCGGGTATGCACGCACGACCTTCTCCCAGCAGTCGATCTCCGTCAAGCCGCGCAGCGCGGCGTCTTTCGAACTGGTCACGACGCCGACCCCCCACGTGCCGTTGTCGGCCGGCAGGGTGAGGACCGACACCGAGCCGTAGGGCTGCACCAGGCCACCGAAGGCCGGTGGGATCGAACCGTCGGCAGAGCGGAAGTGGCGGCCGTAGTACACGAAACCACAGTCCTCGATCATCTCGGTCGGGCCCGGCGAGCCCGCCTCGCGCAACCAACTCGGCATCGCCGACCGCCGACCGCCGGCATCGACGACGAGGTCTGCCGCGATCTGCTCGCCGTCTTCTGTTCGCACGCCGGTGACGTGCACGATTCCGTCGGTCGCTGCGCCGGTCAGTACGCCTGCCACACCGACGCCACGGCGGATCGTGACCCCTGGCGTCGCCGCAGCGACGGCCGCGACGACCGACTCGCCAACCGGACGACGGGCGGTGATCGTGTCGAATCGGGAATCGCCGTCTCGCCATCCCCCGGTCATCTCGTCAGGAATGCCGATCAACGGATTCATCTTCAGTGCGCCGGCAGCGACCATCGCCTCGGTCAGGCCGGGCAACTCGGCCTCGGCCACCTCTCGGAACTTGGCGAGGAAGAAGTGCAGCATGCGGAACTGGTTGACGCCGCGGCGATCCCATTCATCCCACGCGGTGTCGGGCGGCGGCGGCGGCGTCGGGTCCCGTTCGAGCACGGTGACCTCGTGACCGTCGTTGGCGAGCATCATCGCAGCACAGGTGCCCACGATCCCGCCACCCACAAAAACGATTCGCCCCACGAGGATCCCCTCTCAGCTGAGCAACAGCTCCTCCTGCGCACCCTAATCTCGGGCGGTATTGCTCATTCGACGCAGCGGCCGGCACGGATCACGTCAGTAGATGGTCTGACGCACACGTTCCGGATAATCCGCGTCGTAGGCCTTGCCGTCGAACTTGCCGGCGGTGATTGCCTCCATGATCTCGCCGACCGATGGCAGCTCCGACTGGTCACGATGACGCGATGGATCCCACAGGTGCGACCGGATCAGCGCTTTCGGACACTGGGTGTACACGGCGGTCGTGGTCACGACGATGACCGTGGCCGGCAACTTACCGTCGATCGCGAACGACTCGCGCAGCGCTTGGTCCGTGGTGATCTCCGCCGTGCCGTTGACCCGCAATGTCACCCCGACGCCGGGCACGAGGAAGAGCAGTCCGATTCGAGGGTCAGCGACCAGGTTGCGAAGCGTGTCGAGCCGATTGTTGCCGCGCCGGTCGGGCATCAGCAGCGTCCGCTCGTCGACGAAACGGATGAAACCGGGTGGGTCACCGCGAGGCGAGCAGTCGAGGCCACTGGGGCCCGATGTCGCCACCACGACGAACGGTGACGCCTCGATGTAGGCACGGTGCAGTTCAGTGAGATGATCGATCTCCTTGGTGATCGACGTCGGCACCGGTGCGTCGTACAGCGCTTCCAGATCGGCAAGCATGCGAATGCTGGTCATCGCCTCACAGTACCGGCCGGTGACTGGGCAGGACTCAGTTGTTTCCCGGTGCCTCGATGCGGAACCGGTGACCATCGGGATCCTGGATCACCATCACCTTCGTGCCCCAATGCGTGTCGTGAAACGGGCTGACGACGTCGATGCCTTCGGGCGCCTCGTAGTCGGCGCCGGCGGCGAGGTACACCTCCACGGCCAGCGGATCGTCGATCGACTGCTCGGCCACGAAGATCGTCGGACCGCCCGCGGGATGGCTCAGCATCCCCGAACCGTGACCGGTGTCGAAGTCCAACGTGAAGCCGAGTCGCTGCCAGAACGCGACGGCCTTGCCCCAGTTGTGCGTCTCCACGTAGAGGTGGCCGAACCCGTTGGTGGTCATTGACTTGTCCTTTCGAGAATGTGCAACCAACCGCTAGCGACGGTCTTGTAGGAAGCGGAACCGATCGCGAACTTCGGCGACCCGCTCGGCGCTGACCTCGGCCAACAGGATGCTCTCGGTCTGCGAGGCACTGGCCAAGATCTCGCCGAGCGGGTCGACGATGCGCGAATCGCCGCTGTATGCCAGGCCGTTGCCGCTGCCGACCCGGTTGCAACCCACGACGAAGGCCATGTTCTCGATCGCGCGAGCCTGCAGCAGCGCCATCCACGGCAATCGTCGAGCCTCTGGCCAGTTGGCAGGCACCAGGTACACGTCGGTGTCGCCGGCCAGTTGCCAGAACTCGTCGGCGAAGCGGAGGTCGTAGCAGACGAACAGGGTCACCCGGAGCCCTTCGACGTCGACGGTCACGAACTGATCGCCGGCTCGGAAGTGCTTGGTCTCGCCGCCGTAGGTGAACGGGTGGATCTTGCGGTAGCGGTGCTGTGTACCGTCGGGCGCGGCCAGCACCAGCGTGTTGTACGGGCGCTGGTCGTCGGCCGGGGCATTGGTGGCGATCTCCGGGCACGACCCGCCGATCCAGACACCGTGGAGGCGGGCGTGCTCGCTGAGGAACTGCGACGACGGCCCTCCCTCGGGTTCACCAAGGTCGTCGCGATCGGTGGCGAAGCCGGTCGAGAACGTCTCGCTGAGCAGGATCAGGCGGGCGCCTGCCGCCGCCGCGCCGGCGATCAACGGTGCGAGATGGGCGAAGTTGGCCTCGCGGTCACACCAGGCGATGTCGTGTTGAATTGCCGCGACGCGCATCGTGGCAGATTACCCGATGGCCAACTTTGCCAGCCGCTCGGCCGCCTCGTCGAGCACTTCCATCCGCTTGCAGAACGCGAACCGCACCAGGTGCCGGCCTTCGTGCCGGTTGGCGTAGAACACCTCGTTGGGGATCGCGACGATCCCACAGCGCCCGGGCAGCGACCGACAGAACGCCATCCCGTCGCCGTCGGGTTGCACGGGTCGGATGTCGACCGTCACGAAGTACGTGCCGAATGTCGGGTAAACGGTGAACCCGGCGGCGTGCAGACCTGGCAGCAGCCGATCGCGTTTGGCTTGCATGTCGGCGGCGAACTCGGTGAAGAACGAGTCGGGGAGCCCGAGACCGACGGCGATCGCCGGCTGGAACGGAGCGCCGCTGACGTAGGTGAGGAACTGCTTGGCCGTGCGAGCCGCGGCGAGCAACGCCGGTGGCGCACAGATCCACCCGATCTTCCACCCGGTGGTGTTGAACGTCTTGCCTCCGCTGGAGATCACGAGCGTGCGTTGACGCATGCCGGGCAATGTGGCCAGCGGTGTGTGCACCGCGCCATCGAAGACGAGATGCTCGTAGACCTCGTCGGTGATCACGATGAGATCGTGTTCGATCGCCAGATCGGCGATCAGTTGCAACTCGTCGGTGCTCAGCACGTGCCCCGTCGGGTTGTGTGGGCTGTTGATCAGCAGCAACTTGGTCTTCGGTGTGATCGCGGTACGGAGCTCGTCTGGATCGAAGCGATAGTCGGGCGGGCGAAGCGTGACCGGCTTGGCGACGGCGCCTGCCAAGGAGATGCACGCCTGATAGCTGTCGTACATCGGCTCGAACAGCACGACCTCGTCACCGGTGTCGAGCAGACCCATCAAGGCGCCCGCAAGCGCCTCGGTGGCTCCGGTGGTGACCAGCACTTCCGAGTCGGCGTCGTACTCCAGTCCGTAGAACCGTCGTTGATGTGCGACGATCGCTTCGCGCAACACCGCCATGCCAGGGCCTGGCGGGTACTGGTTGACGCCACTGCTGATCGCCGCGATTGCGGCGTCGAGCACTTCGCGCGGGCCATCGGTATCGGGAAAGCCCTGACCGAGGTTGACGCTGCCCGTCGACATGGCAAGAGAGCTCATCTCGGCGAAGATCGTGGTGCCGAAGCCCTGGAGCTTGGCGGTGAGGTGTGGAAGGCGCGCAGACGACACGTCTACGAGCGTAGGTCGTGTCAGGCGACGGTGATGGTGCCGTGCATCGACCCGTGGATGTTGCAGTGGATCTTGTACGTGCCCGCCGCTGGGATCGTCAGCGTGGCGGTGCCACCGGCCGGGACCTGTGCGTTGAACGTGCCACCGTCGTCGGTGACCGTGTGTCCGACGCTGTCGTTGTTGGTGATCGTAAATGGTTGCCCTGCGGTGACGGACGCGGCTGAGAACGTGTTGCCGGAAATGGTCAGCCCGGCGCCGGCGGGTGCCGCGGCCGTGGTACCACCCGGGGCGGCGGTCGCCGACGGTGCGTTGCTCGAACTGCTCTTGCTGTCGCTGCTACACCCTGCTGCGGTCAATGCCATCAGGCAAGCACCGGCGATGGCGAGGCGTATTTTTGTGTGCGTCATGATCTCTCCGCTCCTACTGTTGAAACTCTGTGAGGTGTTCCGGACCGAACGAGTGCGGAAGTAGTTCATCCAATGTGAACGTTGCTCGCACACCATCCGGCCCGGCTGCGTATATGGGGGTGTTCCCGGCGGCGAACTCGCGTAAACGCTGCCGGCATCCGCCGCAGCAGGTGCCGATCGCATCGCCGTCGCACACGGTCAGGACGGCGACGATCTCGTGCTCTCCGGCGGCCACCATCGCGGAGATGGCACCGGCCTCCGCGCATGAGCCCTGCGGGTAGGCCGCGTTCTCGACGTTGCAGCCGGAGAACAGCCGCCCGCTTGCGGTCCGCACGGC
>JAYVOI010000242.1:0-3968 GCA_043758005.1 Ilumatobacteraceae bacterium | reverse complement strand
GCGCAGCGATTGCTGCGTTGCGGGCCTTGATGACGGCATCGAGCGTTTCCTTCTCGTGGGCCGCGTAGCCCTTGACGGCCTCGACCAGGTTGGGGATCAGGTCGATGCGGCGCTTCAGCTGCACGTCGACCTGCGACCAGGCATTTTCGATCTGGTTTCGGCCGCGGATCAAGCCGTTGTAGGCGACGATGCAATAGATGACGATGACGGCGATGATCGCCACCAGAATCCAAATCATGGGGAACTCCAAAGGTCTGTTGCGCCCAAGAACCCGGCGCTAATCCGCCATCATACGGCGTCGCCAGCTCCGCAAGAAGGACTCCCTGGTCAGCGGACGCTCCCGTCGGGGGCGATTCGCGGCCAGGCGCACGTAGTGCTCTGCATATCGCTTGGCCAGCGCTGTCATCGAGAAATCCTTGGCGCGTATCGACCCGGCCTGACGCAGTCGCAGACTCAGACCCGGCTCCGACAGCACTCGGTGCAAGGCCGCGGCAAGTGCAGCGACGTCGCCCGGCTCGACCAAGACCGCGTCGACCTCGTCGGTCGCGACGTTGCGGTAGCCGTCGAGGCCGCTGGCCACGATCGCAGTCTCGGCGGCCATGGCCTCGATCAGGACCACACCGAACGACTCACCGTGCAGCGAGGGGGCGCAGAACACGTCGGCGCCGCGCAGCCGGGCCATCTTGTCGGCGTCGGTCAGGCGACCGAGCCATTCGATGCGCGTATCGTCGGCGTACTGCGCTCGCAATCGGGCAGTGTCCGGTCCGGTGCTGCCCACCCACACCCGAACCTCGGGTCCCAGCTGTTGGACCGCTGCCAGCAGCACGTCGAGCCCTTTGCGTTCCTCGTGGCGACCGCAGAAGAAGATCGTCGGCCCACTCCTCGGGTGCGCCGGAGCCGAGCTGTAGGCGTCGAGCTCGACGCCGTTGTACAAGATCTCGTAGTTGCCGCCGAGGTACCGTTGCACCAGCTCAGCGGCATCTTTCGAGACTGCGACGGCGTGGGCGATGTTGTTGGCCGCCGGCTTGATCGCCGGTCGAAGGTACTTGTAGCTCGGGCTGTCGCCGGCAGCGTGAAACGTGGCAACGACCGGTGCGGGGTGCAGCAGCATCGCCGTCTGGCACGGACCCGGGATGAAGGGTTCGTGGAGGTGCAACACGTCGAACTGCTCATCGCCCAACGCTCGCATGGTGCGCAACGAGCACGATGGGTCGGGCGCCAGGGGGGCCATCGAGCCGTTGGCCGACGTCGGCAGGCTGTTGCCCAACGGGGTCACGAAGGTGGCGGGCGGAGGGCCGTCGCACGGGGCCAGCACGCGCACTTCGATCCCCATCCTGCGGAGCTCGCGCGACAGTCCCATGACCTGAGCCTGCACGCCACCGGGCACCGACAGGCTGTAGGGGCAGACCATCGCCACTCGCAGGAGCCTGCCGAACGGGCGCAGCTCGTCTGCCCCGAGTCGGGATCCGGCAATTCCCGATTCGGCCACGGCCTCGAACGCTACCCGGCTGTACGGTCCTGCAGATGACTGCGACGACCACCATGCCAGCACTCTCGGTCATCGGCACGCCGACGAAGCGCGCCGCCATCCTCGAGCTCGCCACCGAGGCCGAGCGCCGGGGGTTTGCCGGGCTGGCCAGCCCAGGAATTCACGGCAACCTGGCGATGTGCGGGTCGTTGGCGCACGTGACCCACACGATCCCGTTCTGGACGAGCATCCAACCGATCTATCACGGCCATCCTGCCGAGGTCGCCGTGACCGCAGGGCACCTGCACGAAGTCAGCGGCGGACGCTTCCGTCTCGGCCTCGGTGTCAGCCACGAGCCGTCGATGAACCGGCTGGGGATCAGCACGGGCAAGCCACTGCACGACATGACCACCTACCTGGCGGCGATGCGCAGCGCCAACCGGTCGTCTGGGCCGCTGCCGCCGATCTATCTGGCCACGCTGCGCGACAAGATGCTCGACCTCGCGCTGGCCGAAGCGGATGGCGCGATCTGGGCCAACGCATCGCGGCGCTACATGCCGACGCAGGTCGCGAGGGTCTCCGCTGCGAATCGCGACCACTTCTTCTTGGCCAACATGGTTCCGACGGTGATCGACGGCGACATCGCCGCCGCCCGTGCGATCCATCGCCGAACGCTCGCCGGCTACCTGACGCTGCCGAACTACCGCAACTATTGGAAGCAGGCCGGCTACGAGGACGAGATCGTCGCCGTCGAGGCGGCATTGGCCGCAGGCAATCGCGACGCGCTCCCGGACTTGATGACCGACGGGTGGGTCGACGACTGCACGATCAGTGGGTCCGCTCACGAGGTGCGTGATCGCTTCGACGACTGGATGTCGCTCGGTGTGTTGCCGATCGCGGTGATGTCGTCGACCACCGGCGGGCAAGCGATCGCGATCGGCGAACTGTTCGCTGCGTACGAGAGCTAGCGGCACCCGTAGTCTGCAGTCGGGCGGGGTCACCTTTGGGGAAAGGAGCGCGATGAGAGCCAGCGTCGACGACAGCAGATGTCACGGTCATCAGATGTGCGCGATCGCGTCACCCCGGGTGTTCGGGAGCGACGAGTACGGCAATGCTGTTGTGCTGCTCGACCCCGTTCCCCCCGACCTCGAGGCGTCAGTTCGCCGCGCCGAGACGAACTGCCCGGAGCGGGCCATCACGCTCCACGAGTCCACGGAGCCGACGAGGAGAGACGAGCACGATGCCCACTGAGAACTCGACGACCGACTGGCTCACCGACTACGACATCTTCGATCCGGGATTCGTGCGCGATCCCTATCCGACGATGCACGCCATCCGCGAGTCGGCGTGTCCGGTCGCCCATTCGGAGCGCTGGGGCGGCTCGTGGATGCCGACCCGCTACGACGACATCGTCGCCGCTGCCCAGGAGCACGACATCTTCACGTCGCGCAACATCATCGTCGTGCCTCCTCCCACCGGTCAGATGGAAGGCCCGTATGCGGGAGTTGCGGCCCCGCCAATCACCTCGGATCCACCCGAACACCACTGGCACCGCCGCACGATCCTGCCGACCTTCGCGCCGCAGGCTGTCGCCAAGTACGAAGACGGCACGCGTGCCTTGTGCAATCAACTGATCGACGGGTTCATCGATGCCGGCCAAGCCGATGCCGCGGCCGACTACGCCCAGCAGATCCCCGTCCGCGTCATCGCCACCATGTTGGGTGTCCCGTTGGAGATGGCCGATGAGTTCACCTCGTGGGTGCGCGGCGTGCTCGAGATCGGCCTGATGGACCCCAAGGTCCGCATGGAGAACCGGATGAAGATCCTCGGGTTCTTCCGCACCCAGCTCGACGATCGCAAGGCCAACCCGCGCCACGACGACCTGATCACCGACTTGCTCACCACCCGGGTCGACGGCGAGTTGGTGTCGGAGGACTACGTGATGGGCGTGTGCAACCTGATGCTGGTTGCCGGCATCGACACCACATGGTCGGCCATCGGCTCGTCGTTGTGGCACCTGGCGCAGCATCCCGAGCACCGCCGTCAACTGCGTGAGCAGCCCGACATCTGGCCGATGGCGATCGAGGAGCTCCTCCGTGCCTACTCGCCCGTGACGATGGCTCGCATCGTCGACCGCGACACCGAGTTCCGGGGCTGCCCCATGCACGCCGGCGACCGCGTGCTGATGTCGTTCCCGGCGGCGAACCGTGACCCCCGACAGTTCGATCAGCCCGACGAGGTCATCCTCGATCGCGAGCACAACCGGCACGTCGCCTTCGGCGCCGGCATCCACCGCTGCGCCGGGTCGAACCTCGCTCGGCTCGAGTTGCGGATCGCGCTGCAGACGTGGATGGAGCGCATCCCGGAGTTCGAGCTCGTCGACCCCGAGGCGGTCACCTGGGCAGGTGGCCAGGTGCGCGGGCCTCGCCGCTGCCTGGTTCGATTCGCCTAGCCGGTCGTGGTCGGGGCTGCGGTCGGCGCTGTCGACGTGGGGCTCGCC
>JAYVOI010000241.1:0-3976 GCA_043758005.1 Ilumatobacteraceae bacterium | reverse complement strand
AAGCTGGCGATGCAGGCTGGATCGGCGACCAGTACCGAGGTGTCGAGCACGATCCGAGTTCGCACACCCCCCTGGACATCGACGTGACGAGCATGGGTGGGGGCGAGATCGGTCAACGCAACTCCAATCGTCGGTTCGGGTAGACGAGCGAACTGAGCAACGGAACAGTTGTAGCCGAGCAGGCGCGAGCGTTGGTGGATAGTGGCTGCGACCTGTTGCTCGACCTTCAACATCCACCAACATCCACCCGCCTACATCGCCGCGGGCACTCCTGGGTCGAGTTCCACGCCGCAACTGTTCAGCGCGAAGGCGACCACGTGGTAGTTGCCGACGGTGAAGATCACGTCGAGCAATTGCTGGTCGGTCAACCGCGCGGCAAGCACCTGCCACGTCGCGTCGCTGATGCGCGAGTCGTCGTGCAACTCGTCGGCGGCGCGCAGCAACGCGGCATCGTCGGTGGTCCATCCGCCCTCGTCGATCGGCAACTTGGTGCGATGCACCTCGTCGGCGCTGATATCGCAGCGCAACGCGATCAGCGCGTGCTGGCTGAACTCGTACTGCGACGCGCATCGCCATCCTGCCCGCAGAATCAACAGTTCGCGGTCGCGGGGTGACAGTGAGTTCTTGGCGAGTACGTGCGTGGCGAAGACGAGCCAGCGACGAAGGAGAGCGGGATGATGGGCCAGCGTGCCGAAGATGTTCAATGGCGAGCCGTCGGGGGCCCGGAGCCCGGCCTTGTCGAGCAGTTCGGTCACTTCATCGGTCGGTGTCGTGACGGGCGAGATACGCGGGGAGTGCATGTCCCCATCTTGCCGTGGGGGCAGAATGCACGAGTGGTCGAGACCCCCTGTCAGTTCTGTGAGGCGATCAACGGCACGTTGCCGGTTCGTAGCGTGCTCGACGACGACACCGTGTTGGCGTTCCTCGATCGGTCGCCGGTGTTCAAGGGGCATGTGTTGGTCGTGCCGAAGCGGCACGTGGTCACGCTCGCCGATCTCGATCGCGATCTCGTCGGTCCGTTGTTCGAGCGAGTGCAGCGGGTTGCCGCCCGAATGCCGGACGCGCTCGCGTGTCACGGCACGTTCGTCGCACTCAACAACATCGTCAGTCAGAGCGTCGCGCATCTGCACGTGCACGTCGTGCCGCGACGTCGCAAAGATGGGTTGCGCGGATTTTTCTGGCCACGTGTGAAATACGACACCGATGCCGAAGCGGACGAGTATGCCGCGCGCCTGACCGCTGCGCTCGCCGACTGACCGCTCAACAGACGATGCGCATCTCGATGCCGCGGGCATCGCACTGACCGTCGCCGAACACCCGATGCTCGCCGCGTCGATACCGCTGTGCGCTCCACAGCACCGCGTACGCATCGAGGAGGTCGTCGGGTGCCGCACCCGCCGGAGCACGCGGCGGAACGTGGAAGTGACGGGCGAGGAGTTGGCGGCGCAGTCGTCGACCTTCGGCGGTCTTCTTCGATGGCAGCGGTGTGCCGTCGTTGAGCGTCGTGAAGGCGCACTCCGGGTGCACTTCGATGATGCGGTGCTGGTCAGAGCGCTGAATCAGCGCGTCGAGCTCGGTGACCTTGGCCATGATGTTGAACGTCTGCTTGGAGATGCCGCGTCCGGTCGCGGCCCGCGCCGCGGCGAGTGCGGCGCGGTATTCGGAGTGCTGCAGCGCGGCGCGCGGTGGTGCCGGGAACACCGAACTGCCGGCACGCCCGAGGAACTTGCGAGCCTCGAGATCGCACGCGCGGGGTGGCCCGTCGATGAGCCCGATCGGCATGTCGATGCCGACGAGTGTGAACCGTTCGAGGTGCAACGTCGGCACCACGACGACGCCGCGCAGAGTCGCCACGATCCAACCCGCCCGGCATCCGTCGATCCCGGCGATCTCGTCTGTGTCGCCCATTGGTGTCTCTTCTCGAGTGGTTGCAAATGCAACAACATAGATGCTTGTAATTGGCGCGCGAAACACGCACGATTTGTCTGCGTAACGCTCCGTTACTACAACCCGATACCCGGAGGTATCAACTCAACATGACCAAAGCAGAGCTGATCGATGCGATCGCAAAGAGCGCCGATGTGAGCAAGGCTGATGCCGAGAAAACAGTCGGCGCCTTTTTCGAGATCGTCACGAGTGCCGCCAAGAGTGGCGACAAGGTCGCGTGGCCGGGCTTCGGCTCGTTCAGCACCTCGAAGTCCCAGGCGCGCACCGGCCGCAATCCCCAGACCGGCGCTGCAGTGAACATCGCTGCGTCGACGCGGATGAAGTTCACAGCGAGCAGCACGCTCAAAGCAACCCTCAACAACAAGTAATCACCCGAACAAGAAAGAAGGAAACACACGTGGTAGCAAAGAAGGCTCCGGCCAAGAAGGCGGCTCCTGCCAAGAAGGCAGCAGCCAAGAAAGCAGCTCCCGCCAAGAAGGCGGCAGTGAAGAAGGCTCCGGCCAAGAAGGCCGCAGCGAAGAAGGCTCCGGCCAAGAAGGCGGCTCCTGCCAAGAAGGCAGCAGCCAAGAAGGCCCCTGCGAAGAAGGCCGCGCCGGCGAAGAAGGCAGCAGCCAAGAAGGCTCCGGCCAAGAAGGCAGCAGCCAAGAAGAAGTGATCCGTCGACACTTGTCGATATACGGAGCCGGGAACGGAGGGCCTCGTGCCCTCCGTTTCTCGTTTTGCACCGCGATATTCTTCGATCCATGCGTTCGATCTGCGACGACCTCGAGGCCGAGCACGGTGATCTCGACGACATCGTCGCCGGTCTCGACGATGCGCAATGGGACACCGACACGCCGTCACCGGGGTGGACGATCCGCGACCAGATCAGTCATCTGTGGTTCTTCGACCAGCGTGCCGTCCTGGCGCTGACCGACGCCGACGCGTTCGTCGCCGACACCCAGTGGCTCGCCTCGCACGGCGGCACCGACGCATCGATCCTGCCCGGCCGGTCGATCCCGTCGGGCGATCTCTTGCACCACTGGCGCGACGAGCGACGAGAACTGATCGACATCGCCCGCGCGCTCGATCCCTCGACCCGCGTGCTGTGGTACGGCCCGCCGATGGCGGCGAAGTCGTTCGTCACGGCGCGGTTGATGGAGACCTGGGCGCATGGCCAAGACATCACCGATGCGCTCGGCATCACCCGCCGTCCGACGGCACGCTTGCGTCACGTCGCCCACATCGGTGTTCGGGCCCGCCCGTTCAGCTACGTCATCCATGGCATGGCTGTGCCCGAGGCCGATGTCGCCGTGCGGCTCACCGCGCCGGATGGCGAGCACTGGGACTGGGGGGAGCCAGCGACCGACAGCGTGTCGGGGCCGGCCCTCGACTTCTGCCTCGTGGTCACGCAGCGCCGTCACCTCGCAGACACCGCCCTGCGCTTCGTCGGCGATTCCGCCGCGGAGTGGATGTCGATTGCGCAAGCGTTTGCCGGCGGGGTCGGGGCCGGCCGCGAGCCCGGTCAGTTCACGGTCACAGATCGGTGATCAGCTTGAAGATCTCGGCAGCGTCGTAGCCGAACGGCTCGCCGAGGCCCGCCAGGCGTGTTGCCACCCGGCTCCGGAACGCGATGAGCTGGTCGCCGTCGATCGCCTTCATCGTGCTCTCGAACTGGCTGGTGTGGGCCTCGAGCGCGTCGAGCTTCCGAGCGAGGAACGCGCCATCGTGCCCGCCGACATCTTCGACGTGGTCGGGCTCGTCGGCCTCGAACAGCAACAGCGCCGACGGGCGATGCGCTGCCAGGCGCTGCTCGCGATAGAAGTGCGGATCGCGGGCTCCGACGATCCCTTCGCAGGCCAGCAGTCCGGCGTGGCGATGATCAGGGTGCAGGCGATACCGCTTCCATGGGTCGTGCCCCAACACGACATCGGGACGGAGCTCGCGGATGACTCCGGCGACTTCGCCGCGCACGGTCAGGTTGCTGTCGAGCTCGCCGTCGACATGGTCGAGGAAGATCACCAGCCCGGCGTTCGCGCCGCTCAGCCGT
>JAYVOI010000240.1:0-3978 GCA_043758005.1 Ilumatobacteraceae bacterium | reverse complement strand
TGCTGAATGGCGTCGGCCAGCGAGTCGAACGACGTCTCGTTGAACGGCGGCCACTTCGGGTTGTTGCCGTTCCACCATTCGCTCGCCAACACAGGATCGCCACCACAAACGAGGTACACGTCGCCTTGCACCACACCGTCGGCACCGAGGGCACCCACCACCTTCGTCGAGTACGTGAACCCGGGTCCGAGCACGTCGAGGGCCACGGCGGCCGTGAGGATCTTCAGGTTGCTCGCGGGCGACAACGGCAGCGTGTCGTTCTTCGCAGCCACCTGCTGCCCATCGATCGCCAACGCAAAGCAACGATTGTCATCGACCGAGTCGAGCAGCGGCTGCAACGCCGCCTGCAACGCGCTGAGGTTGACCTGCCGCGACAGCACCCCTGGTGCGCGGCGCACCGACAGCAACGGAGTGGTCATCACCCCCGGCAGCGTGGATCGATCCGGTGCCGCCGGTTGCACCACGGGAGGCGGGCGACGAGCATCGGCGAAGCGCCACAGCGCCCCGAGCCCTGCTGCCGGAATCGCCGCCAGAACGACCAGCACCGCGATCGGGTTGATGCGTCGTCGCCTGGCCATCAATCGAGACCTCGACGTCGGCGGTGCTCGGCGTACTGGAACAGGTGATGGAGCGCCGTCACGGCGCGGTTGCCGGTCGCGTAGCACAACCGGCCCGTTGCGCGGACGGCCGCCGGACCGGCGTTGTCGGGATCGGCGATGCCCAACTCGGTGGCCGTGAGGATCGGCTTGTCGTATCGACGCGAGAGTTCGTCGGCCGCTTCGGCAAAGCGTTGATCCTGACGCTCGTGATACGAGACGATTCGGTCGAGACCATGGGCCGGGTGGAACCCGCCCTCGCGCATCAGCCGGGCCTCGTTGCTCTGGATCCCCAGGCCGAGATACACCACCGCGTGGACATCGGGGTGAGCCGTGATCATCTCCATCACTTCGGGAATCGTGTCACGCGTCTCGCCGCCGGCGCAGTCGACCGGATTGTTGCGGCTCCACCGCGCCGGCAGCTTGGTGTCGATGTCAGCGAGGAGATCGTGAGGGAGGGCCATCAGCGTCAGGCCGTTGGCGCGAGCGATGGCGTCCGACGTCACGACGCCCCAGCCGCCCGCGGTCGTCAACACCACGACGTTCGGACCTTTCGGCAACGGCTGCGTGGCAAACGTGGCAGCAGCGTCGAAGGCTTCCTCCACGTTGGCGGCGCGAGTGACTCCGGCCTGACGACACGCGCCGTCGAACACCTTGTCGTCTGCCGCCAACGCACCCGTGTGGCTGGCAGCAGCCAGCGCGCCGCTCTCGGTCGCGCCGCCCTTGACCACCACGAGGGGTTTGCGACGAACGACGGACGCGAAGGTGTCGAGCAGCGCGCGGCCATCGTTGATGCCCTCGACGTAGGCGAGCGACACCGCAGTCTCCGGATCGTCGGCAAACCAGCCGAGGTAGTCGGCCGGGCTGACCGCCGCAGCATTGCCGGCCGACACGGCCCGGCTGATGCCGACACCGGTGAACCTGGCGTAGTTCAAGAAGCTGCTCACCAGATTGCCGCTCTGGCTGGCGACCGCAATCCGACCACGGGGCGGATACGGAGCGACGATCTGCGCACACAGGTTGGCCGGCGTGCTGATCACGCCCTGCCCGTTGGGCCCCGCCAGCAAGATGCCCAACTCGTCGGCCAGCGCAACCAGCGCTGCTTCGGCGGCTCGGCCGTCCGGGCCGGCTTCGCCGTATCCGGCACTGGTCAGGAACGCTGCCTTCACGCCCTTCGCCGCGCAGGCGCGCAGCACCCGCTCGTTGGCTGACGCCGGGGTGCAGACGAACACCAGGTCGATGGCGTCGTCGGGCAGGTCGGCGACATCGGCAACCGTGCGAATGCCCAGCACCTCCTCGCCGTCGAGGTTCGTGCCGAACACCGCGCCGCGGTACCCGCTGGCCAAGATGTTGTGCAGGCTGACGAAACCGAACTTGCCCGGGTGCGTGCTGGCGCCGGCGACGAGCACACCCTTCGGATCGAACAACGCTCGGAACTGAGATTCAGAGGGCCGGGCACGTCGAGTGGTGCTCGCCTCGTCGACGTGCCCGAGTTCGCCGAGCTCCACGAGCGCATCGACGGCCAGCGGCGACCCGTCGGCGGTGACGATCAGGGGATTGACGTCGATGCTGAGGATGTCGGGTCGCGCGGTGATCAATGCCGACAGTCCGAGCAACACTGCCTGCAGTTGCTCGCGATCGACTGGAAGCTCGCCACGAAACGCGCCGAGCAGCTTCTGCGTCGACAGTCCATCGATCATCTCGGCTGCGTCGAGATCGCTGATCGGCGCCGGCCGGAACTGCACGTCGGCGAGCGCCTCGGCGACGATGCCGCCGATACCGAGCATGACGTTGGCGCCGAACTGCGGATCGCGTACCACCCCGGCGATCAGCTCGCGATTGCCCGAGATCATCGGGGCGATCAACAGCGACACCTCTCCATCAGCAGGCGTCGCCTTGGCCAGGAGATCAATCGCCGCGGCCTCCACGGCGGCGCTGTCGGCAAGCCTCAGGCGCACCAGGCCTCGCTCGGTCTTGTGCGCGATTGCAGCGCCACACAGCTTCGCCACCACCGGGTAGCCGAGTGCCTCCGCGGCCTCGACAGCCCCCTGCGCTGTCGACACCTCACGCTCGTCGGACATGGGCACGCCGTGCGTGCGCAACAACGCCTTCGATGCGGCTTCCGACAGGGTGTGTGGTCCGCTCACCCGCGTCACGCTAGGCGAGGGCGTTGTCTCGGCGATGGCTTCTCGTCGGGGTACTACGGCACCAGGGCCGTGCGAAAGAAGGCGGTGATGTGGTCGCGACGACGCAACAGCGCATCGGCCGCCAAGGGATCCTCGTCGAGCAGACCCCCGAGGAACGGCGAGTCGGAGAAGTAGCTCAGGATTGCTCCGTAGCCGGTCAGCAGCAGCTGCTCGGGATCGTGCTGCCGAAAGACGCCTGCCTCCATCTGCTCGCGGAAGTAGTCGACGCTGCGGTCCCACAACGGCCGCAACACCGCCGCCAGATCGATGCCGAGGTGTGCGCCTCCGTCGAGTGCTTCACGACGCATCAGGCGAACGTATTCGTGGTTGTCCGCGAAGAAGTCGAAGCCGGCGCCGATCACCAGTTGCACCTTCGACCAACCACGCTCAGAGCTGGCGATCGCCCCGGTCAGGCGCTCGAACCAGTCGCTGAGCAATCGTTCGAACACCTCGTGGTACAACGCCTCTTTCGAGGGGAAGTGGTGCAACAGGCTCGGGCGGCGGATCCCGACGCCGGCGGCGATGTCGTTGAGCGACGTCCCGTCGTAGCCGGATTCGGAGAAGCAGTGCAGTGCTTCGTTGATGATCAGGTCACGGGTCGACAGGTGTTCGCCCGCATGTACGACCATGAAGATGCAGTCTAGCCCCGTCAGCTTTGCCTACCGACCAGTAGGTAGGTCTGCTAGGATGGTGCGATGCTGCGGGTGGTCGCCCTGAGTGTGGTCATTGGTTTCGCCGTGTCATGCGTCGCGTTCGTGGCCTCGACGGTCTTCTTGCATCGTGGGCTCGCCCACAAGGCGGTCACCTTCAAACGCCCGGTCACCGAGGCGTTCCGCTTCCTCGTCTGGATCACCACGGGGATCCGCCCCCGACAGTGGGTCGCCGTGCACCGCAAGCACCACGCATTCACAGACGTCGAGGGCGACCCGCACTCCCCTGTGCTGCTCGGCTGGTTCAAGGTGCAACGCAGCAACGTCGCCCTCTACCGGCGCGAGGCACGCAACACCGAGACGATGAGTCGCTATTCGCGAGACGTGCCACCGACGCGCGCCGATCGATGGTTCTACGATCACGCCCTCGTCGGGCTGGCGATCGGTGTCGGGATCCTGGTCGTCGTCTTCGGCCCGGCGATTGGGCTGCTGGCCGCATTCGTCCACGTCAACCTCTACCTCGGTGGATCCGCTGCGGTCAACGCC
>JAYVOI010000239.1:0-9243 GCA_043758005.1 Ilumatobacteraceae bacterium | reverse complement strand
GACGCAGAACGAGTCGCTGAGCGTCAGCGACACCAGCCGGTCGTTCTCGTGGGCGACGCGCGCTGCAAGTCGGAAGGCATCCTTTGCCTCGGGGCGATCGTAGAGATACCCCTCCATGTACAGCACCTGGCCGACTGCAACCGCGTCGGTGTCGATGTCGGACGGGCACAACAACGACGACACCCCGAGATAGGTGTTCATCGTCCGTTGCGCGTCGGGAGTGACCACGATGATGCACCGACCGGTGGGTGTCCCATCGGCGGGCGCACCCGGCCGGAACTGCACACCCACGGCGCGACAGTCGTGGCCGAAGACCCTGCCGAGCTCGTCGTCGCTGACCTTGCCGATGTACGCCGCGGACCCCCCGAACGAGGCAACGCCGCACATCGTGTTGGCGGCCGAGCCGCCACTCATCTCGATCGCACTGCCGAGCCCCTCGTACAGGTACAGCGCGCGTTCGGTGTCGACCAGCGTCATCGAGCCCTTGACGAGGTCGTTCCGACCGATGAACGCGTCGTCGGCGTGGGCGATCACGTCGACGAGTGCATTGCCGATTCCTACGACGTCATATTGAATGCCCGGCACGTCGGTGCAGGCTACTGGCCATAGTCGCCGCGGGTACGCTCCGTGGGTGAGCGACAATCCGTACCGCCTTCCACACACCGTTGTTCCGGGCCGCTACCGCTTGAGCCTCGAGCCGGATCTCGTCAACGCGTCCTTTTCCGGCACCGTGTCGATCGATGTGACCGCGAACGAAGCGGTCGAGTCCGTGGCCTTGAATGCCGACGAACTGCACATCATCTCGGTGAAGGTCGGCGGCGCCGACGCACCGTTCCACCTCGAGCCCAACACCGAGCGACTCGTGATCGCGGCGTCGATCGACCCCGGAGCATCGACCATCGACATCGAGTTCACGGGGACCCTCAACGACAAGCTGCGCGGCTGGTATCGCAGCACGTTCCTCGACGACCAGGGCGTCGAGCGCGTCATCGCCACCACTCAGATGCAGGCAACCGACTGCCGCCGCGCGTTCCCGTGCTTCGACGAGCCCGAGTTCAAGGCGGTCTTCGAGATCACCCTCATCGTCGAGCCCGACCTGCTGGCCGTCTCGAACGGGCCAGAGGCCGGTCGGATCACTCGCAACGACGGCAAGCACGTCGTCCGCTTCAAGTCGACCATGGTGATGAGCACCTACCTGGTCGCCTTCGTCGTCGGGCCGTTGGAGGCCACCGATCCCATCGACGTCGACGGCGTGCCGCTGCGCGTCGTGCATGTGCCTGGCAAGGGTCACCTCACCGAGTTCGCGTTGGAGATCGGTGCCTTCTCGCTGCGCTGGTACCAGCAGTACTACGGCATCCCCTACCCCAGCGACAAGGTCGACATGTTGGCGTTGCCCGACTTCGCCGCCGGCGCCATGGAGAACCTCGGCTGCATCACCTACCGCGAGAACCTGTTGCTGGCGGATCCCAAGACTGCTACTCAGCTCGAGTTGCAGAACCTGGCAGATGTGGTGGCCCACGAGGTCGCTCACATGTGGTTCGGTGATCTGGTGACGATGAAGTGGTGGAACGGGATCTGGCTGAACGAGGCGTTCGCAACGTTCATGGAGATCGCCTGCTGCGATGCCTTCCGGCCCGACTGGCAGCGCTGGACCACGTTCAGCCTGGAGCGCAGCATGGCCTTCGAGACCGACTCGCTGGCGAGCACCCGCTCGGTCGAGTTCCCGGTCGAGGCACCGGCCGACTGCGACGGCATGTTCGACGTGTTGACCTATCAAAAAGGCGGCTCGCTGCTGCGCATGCTCGAGCAGTACCTCGGCACGGAGGCGTTCCGCCTCGGCATCAGCGAGTACCTCAAGACGCATGCCTACGCAAACACCGAGACCGGTGACCTGTGGGATGCGATCGAGCGGGTCAACCCGTCTGTACCGGTGCGCACGTTGATGGACTCGTGGATCTGGCAGCCGGGTTACCCGTTGATCTCGGCGCGGCTCGACGGCAGCGAGCTCGTGCTCAACCAACAGCGGTTCGCGTTCTCCGACACCGACGACCCGACCGTGTTCGTCGTTCCGATCCATCTCTCCGTGAATGGCGTCGATTCCAAGCTGTTGCTCGACCAGGCGCAGGCCCGGGTCGCGCTCCCGTCTGCCGATTCCACCGTGGTGGTCAACGCCGGCGGTCATGGGTTCGTGCGCGTCGCCTATGACGACACGCTGCGAGCCCGTCTCAACGGCAAGGCGTTGACCGGCCTGACCGTGATCGATCGCTACAACCTCGTCGACGACGCCTGGAACGCCGTCATCAGTGGACGATTGGCGGCCGCCGACTACCTCGGGTTCGTCGAGGCGTTCCAGGACGAGCGCGACCTCGCCGTGTGGCAAGCCATCGCCATCGGGCTGCGCGGCCTCGGCCGGCTGGTCGACGGGCCCGCGTACGCCGCGCTGCAGCAGCGCATCGCCGATCTCGTCAGCCCTGTCGTCGACGACCTGCGATGGACGCCCACCGAAGGCGAGTCGGACCTCACATCCAAGCTTCGTGGCCTGATGGTCGCCGTCCTCGCCATCCAGGGCAACGATGCCGAGGCACAGGCCCGCTGCCGGACGATGATCGATGATCCCGACACGGACCCGGAGTTGGCCGCGGCCGCATCGGCGGCCGTCGCCTCCGTGGGAACCGACGCCGACTTCGACGACTACCTCAACCGGTTCCGCACCGCCCCGACCCCGCAGTTGAAGCTGCGGTACATGTACGCGCTCGCCGAGTTCCCAACGCAGGAGCAGATTCACCGCACCATCGATCTCGCCCTGTCGAACGAGGTCAAGACGCAGGATGCTCCGTTTCTGTTGAACCGTTGCATCGCCAACCGCGCCCACGGACCGGCTGCGTGGGAGAGCGTTCGCAAGCAGTGGCCCGAGCTGTTGGAGCGCTTCCCCAACAACACGATCGTGCGAATGGTCGGTTCGATCACGACCCTCACGACGCCGCACCTCGTGGCCGACGTGCAGGGCTTCTTCTCCGAGCACCCGATTCCGCAGGCCACCAAGACGCTCGATCAACTGCTCGAACGCCAGCGGGTCAACGCCGATCTGCGCAACCGTGAAGCCGAGCCACTCGCGGCGGCACTGGCGGCGCAGGGCTGAGGCGGTTGCGCTAGGCCAACTTCTCGACGTCGAGTTGGTCGGCGGCGTGGCGAGCGCGCAAGACCTTCTTGTCGAACTTGCCGACGCTGGTCTTGGGCACCTCGGCGATGAAGGCCCAACGCTCTGGCAGGCAGAACTTGGCGGTGCGCTCGGCCAGCCACCCGCGCAGTTCCTCGGCCGTGACCTCCGAGTCGGCTTTGCGCACCACGCATGCCAGCGGCCGTTCGTCCCAACGATCGTCGGGCACGCCGATGACCGCTGCCTCGGCGATCTCGGGATGGCCCATCAGGGCGTTCTCCAGGTCGACCGACGAGACCCACTCGCCGCCTGACTTGATCACATCTTTGGACCGGTCGCTGATCATCACGTACCCGTTGGGCATGACCGAGGCCACGTCGCCGGTGCGCAACCAGCCGTCGTGGAACTTCTCGGGATCGTCGACCCGGTAGTACGACGCGGTGATCCATGGGCCGCGCACTTCGATCTCACCCAGCGACTCGCCGTCCCACGCCACGGTCGCCCCGGTGTCGTCGGTGATCCGCAGTTCGACGCCTGGCAGCACTCGGCCCGTTCGAGCCCTCCACGTGACTTCGTCGTCGCCGCCCATGTCCTTGGGCGGATGCCCGATCGCGGCGACCGGGCTGGTCTCGGTCATGCCCCAGCCCTGCACGATCGGCACGTTGAAGACGTCGAAGTAGCCCTGGATCAGCGCACGCGGCACCGCCGATCCGCCACACATCACCAGTCGCAGCGACGAGAGATCTGCCGCCTTGCCGTTGTTCAACAGATCGGTCAGCACGGTGGGCACGGCACCCGTCAGCGTCGGTCGGGTCTCTTCGATGATGCGACTCAGCGGCACCGCTTGCAAGAACTGCTGCGGGAAGACCAGGTCGGCGCCGACCATCCAGGCCGCGTACGGGGTGCCCCACGCATTGGCGTGGAACATCGGCACGATCACCAGCATGCGGTCGGTCTCGGACAGGGCGATGTTGGCCGTCGACGTAACCATCAGGGAGTGCAGGAAGGTGCTGCGATGGCTGTACATCACCCCTTTGGGGTTGCCCGTGGTGCCGCTCGTGTAACACATCGCCATGCCGGCTCGCTCGTCGAGATCGGGGTAGTCGAACCCGGGCTCCTCGGCCGCCAGCAGGGTGTCGTAGTCCAACGTGTCGCCCAGGGCCGAGGTATCGCCCGACCCGTTGACGATGATGTGCCTGACCGTGGTCAACTGGTCGCGAACCTTGGCGAGCAGCGGGATGATCGAGGCGTCGATGATGATGACCTGGTCCTCGGCGTGGTTGATGACGTAGGCCAATTGTTCCGGGAACAACCGGATGTTCAGCGTGTGCAGGACCGCGCCCATGCAGGGCACCGCCAGGTAGGCCTCCAGATGCGTCTGGTTGTTCCACATGAAGGTGCCGACTCGGTCGCCTTCCTGTACGCCCAACCTGGTGAGGGCCGCGGCGAGTTGGTCGGCGCGATCGGCGACTTCGGCGAAGGTGGACTCGACGTACCCGTCACCGGTGAACGTGATCACCTTGCTGGTCGCATGCACGGTTCGGCCGTGTTCGAGGATCGGTCGCAGCGTCAACGGATAGTCCTGCATCGTGCTGAGTGGCATGTGTCCCCCTGTGATCGTGACTGAGGTCACGCTAGCCGCAGCACGTCAATCCCGGGAATGGAGCCCTGGCCCGCCCGTCACTAGGTCGAATGAATCAAGCTGGACGCATTTGGTACCGAAGTATTAAGCCGTATGGCAGGATTGAACAGATGACCGCGGCCACGATGACCTCGACGGAGCGTTCGCACCCGACGATCCGAGCGACCGAGCGGTACTTCGTCAACGCCCCGATCGATGCCCTGCTGATCGGTGGCGCATCGATCCTGCTCTACGCCCTTTTCCGGTTGCGACCGGAGTTGGCCATGTCACCGACGGTGGCATCGCTGGCGGCGACCCTGGTGTGGGTGTGCAACTACCCACACTTCGCATCGACCAACTACCGGCTCTACCACTCGCGATCGTCACTCTCCCAGTACCCGCTGACGGGGATCGTGACGCCGCTGATCATGGTCGTCGCAGTGGTCGGTTGCTACCTCTCACCGACCGCGATCGCCCCGCTGTTCGTCAAGCTCTACCTGCTGTGGTCGCCGTACCACTTCTCGGGCCAGACCCTGGGCATCACCATGGTCTACGCCCGCCGCACCGGGTTCGTCATCGACGGGTGGCTGCGTCGCAGCCTCACGGCGTTCATCTTCTTGACCTTCGCCGTGCAGAACGCCTGGGCCGAGGTCGGCCTCCACGTCAATCCCTTCTACGGCGTCAACTATCCGACCCTCGGGGTGCCGCTGTGGCTGCCTCAGTTGCTGACGAAGTTGATGTGGGTCGCTCTCGCATCGACGATCGCCCTGCTGATGTGGAAGATCGCCAACGGCGGCCCGATCGTTCCGTTGATCGTGGTGCTGCCCGCCTTCACGCAGTACATCTGGTTCGTGGCGACCCCCGCCGGACAGTTCCGCTACATGGTGCCCTTCTTCCACTCGCTGCAATACCTGCTGATCGCCTGGAACGTTCAGCTCAAAGAAGGGCTCGCCGAGCGCAAGCGCGATCCATCGGTGCGCTATGTGTGGTCGGAGTCCACGCGCTGGATGGCGATCAACATCGCCGGCGGCTTCATCCTGTTCTGGGGACTGCCTCAGCTCGGCGCCCAATTCGGCAAGCCGCTGGTCTTCAGCACCGCCGTGATGCTCGCGGCGATCCAGGTTCATCACTTCTTCGTCGACGGCGTCATCTGGCGCCTGCACAACCCAGCGGCGCGTTCGCCGCTGTCGTCGTCGCTGCGCGAGATGAGCGGGGCCCGCAGATGAGGCATCGCCTGACAACCATCGGTCTGGCGTGTGTCGGGGCGCTGATGTTCGCAGCGCCGTGCCTGGCATACACCCCTCCCGAAACCAACCCGCGGATCGTCATCTCCACCCCCCAGGGCAAGATCCTCGTCGCCCTGGCACCGGAGAACGCTCCCGAGCACGTGAAGCAGTTTCTCATCGCCCTCGCCGCCGGCGATTTCAACGGGGTCAACGTGTCTCGCGTCGCCCCCAAGTTCTACGTGCAGGCCGTTGGCAAGGGCGGAAGGGCGCAACTCGCCGGTCAACCCACCGAACGCCTCAAGGTCGGCAACCTGCACGGTGCACTCAGCGTGTACGACAGCGGTACAGCGGGCGACGTGCCCACGCTGATGTTCGTGCTCACGACGAGCCCGCAGCTCGACACGGACTACACGTCGATCGGTTTCGTCGAAGCAGGCATGAGCATTCTCGAGGCGATGGCAGATACACCGACGGTCGGCGATCACCAGCCCGCCGAGGCGATCACCATCACCGAGATCCACATCTCCTCGATCCAAGAGCGCGCCTTGCTTCGCCAAGCGGAGGCCGACGCTGCCACGCCGGACAGCGGCACGGCACTGCTGGCCGGGATCTTCGTCATCGCCTGCGCGGCGTTCCTGGCTGCATTGATCTCCGCGTTCCAAGACCGGTTGGGCAAGCAGCGATCCAAGTCGCTGGCCCTGTTGGTCGCGCTGCTGTCGTTCTTCGCGGTCTGGGTATCGGTGGGCGGCACCAAGCAAGGCTCCGGCGTGGTGGGTGTCGCGTTGTTCGTCGGCGCGATCGCCGCGTTCAGGTTGATGGGTCGCTTCGAGCGCCCCGCACCCCGCACCCCGAAGACGGGCGAGCAGTCAAGCGGTGGCCCGCAGCCACCCGAGTTCGCCGATGGCGAACTGCACGCCGAGGGCGGGGTCGATCAAGCGGAGCGCGAGCTCGAGGTCATCCTCCGCCAGGGAGACGCAGCCGCTGGTCGGCTTGCTGGCCCCGGCAGCGGTGTACGAGTTGCGGTGCAGAAAGATCGCGGCAGCCAGAGCGGGTTCGCCGGGCACGTCTCCCGAGATCGGGCCGAGGTTGGCTCCGATGACGGCAGCGTGACCGTAGACGTCGCCGATTCGGGTCAACCACTCGTCGGGTGACGCACAACCTGGGGCATTGACCAGCGACTGATACGACGATGTGTGCGGCGTCGCGCCCCAACAGTCCTCGGGTCGAACCAGCCGGTACGGCCCTCGAACACCGATGTCGGCACGGTTGCCGAAGAACTCGAACCGCTGCCCGTCCCACGCCTGAACGCTGCCGAGTGGGAACGAGCCGGCCGGTGTCGTGCCGTCACCCGATCGCCGGTCCGCGAGCGGCCGCATGCCACTCCGGCCGAGCCGGGCTTCGACCGGCGCCTGCTGACACCGCCACTCGCCCCCGTTCGAGCGGGCCACGATCTGCAGCGAAGCGGTCGTCGACGTCCACGAGTCGGCGGAGACGATCACGAACTGGCGGGTCGACGGGTGCCGGCCCGACAAAGCCAGCGCAGTGGCGATGTCGCACGGCGCGTCGGGGGTGAAGGCGATGTCTCGGGTCGCTCCACGAGTCGCCACCGCCGGCGCAGCGCCGACCGGCGAACCGGGCACCGTCGTCGCGACCAACGACAAGATCGCCGAGAGCACCACACGCCGATCGATCCCGGGCAGTCTACGAGCCAGCGTCAATCCGATCTGGGTGAGGGCTCGTCAGGCGGTTCGCTCGACGCGGATGTCGCCCGAGACCGTCTTCAACTGCAACCGCACCTGGCGACGTTCGCCCTCAACGGTGCTCGGCGCCGGGTCGGGCAACGACGCCCGACCGCTGAGCGTCGAGATCTCGGCATCGACGCGAATCCCACTGGGCAGGCCGACGCGCACGTCTCCCGAGATCGAGCGAACGGCGATGTCGTTGCCACAGCACCGTCCGACGCGGACGTCGCCGCTCGTCGACACGATCGCGACATCGCTGTCGCACAGGTCGATGCGCAGGTCGCCTGAGGTCAGCGCGGCATCGAGCTTGCCATGCACGCTGCGCAGCGTGCATGCCCCGGAGATCGAGGCCACGTGGGCTTCACCGGCGACATCGCCGCACGACACGTCGCCGGATGCCGTGGTGATGTCGAGTCGGGCGACGTCACCGACCTCGACGGAGCCGGAGGCCGTGTGCACCCTCACCACGCCGAGCGAACCGACCAGGCGCACCTCGCCCGACGTGGAACTGAGCGCGACATCGGTCCCGATCGGCACATGGGCGATCAGCCGGGCGTGGCGTCCTCGCCGGCCCCAGCGCGAGGGATGTCGGACGGAGATCCGGTCGCCGGTCTGATAGATCTCGAAGTCGTCCGCATCGTTTGCATCAATCGTCAGGCTCACGACGCCGGCATCACCGGCGAAGACCTCGATCGTGCCGACGGGCACTCGGATGTCGAGAGCAGGTCGCTGACCGACCTCCCACCGCTCGCTGCGACTCATGTCCGTCTTTCTACAGGTCGAAGCTGTGGGTCGTGCGGAACCCATGGCCTTGTTGGGGCTTGCGCGCCCGTCGTGCGAGTGCGTCGAGCACCCAGCTGTTGACCGACGCGCCGGCCGTGTCGGCGGCATCTTCGATCAGGCTCTTGAGCGAGGGTGGGACGCGCAAGGTGATCCTGGCATCGAGCTCCTCTGCCGAGCTGGGCTCGGCTGGTGCCGCGGATTCGGCGATGCGCAACGACGGATCGCCGTCGGACAGGACCAGGTCGACGGTTCGATCGGGCAACTGCGCCCGCACTTCGCACGCTGCCTGCTCGGCGAGATCCATGGCCGCTTGCCGGATGGCCGGGGCCAAGGCGGCGGTGAGATGGTCGATCGCCTCTTCGACGGCGACGTCGCCACCTGCGAGCGAGCCTTGACTGGCAAGAGCAGCCTGCACGGCATTGACGATGGATTGCACTTGCATGGCGTTCGAGCCGTGTCGCTCAGCCGCGACGACGGCGACGGCCGTCGAGGCGGGCGAAGCCGCGTCGCTGGCGGCTGACCTGATCGAGGTGGCGGACCTGATCGAGCTCGCGGACGCGATCGGCACGGAGGGAAGCAATGAACTCGGGGCTGCTGAAGAAGGGTGACATCATCCTGTCTTTTCGGTGACACTACAATGATGTCACAACGATGTCACGGTGTCAAGCGTTCGCTCGGAGACCCGAGCGCGACGAGTTTGCCCAGCTCAGGGTC
>JAYVOI010000238.1:0-4005 GCA_043758005.1 Ilumatobacteraceae bacterium | reverse complement strand
GTACATGTACGGGGCCACGAAGTGGAGATCGAGATCGCGGAAGTTCTCCAGCGCCGACTGCATGATGATGTTGCCGTCGCGCTTGATCTGCACGAAGCCGGTGTCACCGTTCGGGTTCTGCAGCACCATGTCGGTGACGGCGAACGTCGACGAGAAGGGATTGGTGAAGTCCTGGCTGGTGCCCGTCGGCACCTGCGACCCGAACCCGAGCTGGAAGTCGGCAGGGTTGCCGAACGGGGTCGCGAACGTCGACGTGGGCGTGGTGGTGGTCGTGGCAACGACCACAGCGCCGCCGCCGGCGACTGTCGTGGTGGTCACGGTGGGTGTGCCGCCACCGGGCAGGGTGGTCGTGGCCCCGCCGCCGCCTCCCCCGCCACCACCGGCGGTCGTTGGAGTGAGCGCGTCGACCTTGTCGTTGAGCGAGGCCAGTGGTGCCGCGACGGCGTCTTTGGCGGCGGACTCGACGGTCGGCTTGAACAGCGTGATCCACAGGATCCACAAGATCAGCAGCAGCGCGATCAGGGCGATGATGGCCTTGATCAGCCACGGCGGCACCAGCGCCTCTTGCAGCAGTGTGCCGTTGACCGTCTCGGGCTTCGGCCCGACGACCGGGATCGGCATGGTGGTCGCGCCCGGCGGCGCCGGCGGCGCGCCCGGGGCACCCGCCATCTGTGGCGCCGGCAGTTCGGCATGGCGTGCTCGCTCGGTGACCAGCACCTGGAACTGGTGTGTCTTGGGTGGCCCCTTCCAGAACGTGTCGTGGGGGATCACCTCGAACTTGGTGAAGTGCGCCGTGCCGGGCTCGACGATCAGGGCCTGTCTGGCGAATTCGTAGCGGCAGGCGTTCTCCGGGTCTGACCCCGAGAACTCGACCTCGATCGGTGCGTTGCCACGGTTGTCGACGGCGATCTCGAACTGTCCTTTGCGACGACCCCGCGCGGTGACCGGATAGATCTCGACAGTGCGGTCGGCGAAGCGACCGACGGTGATGACACCTTCTTCCACCGCCGAGCCCATGGGATCCTCGCCGGAGACCACCTTGATGCCGAACGGCGTCGGTCCCGGCGCAGTGTTGGGCGACTTCGGTGGCCGAAAGTGCACCGTGACCGTGCCCTCTGCCCCCGGGAACAGCGACAGCACCTCCGGTTCGGCTTCGATCCACGCCGCGCCGGCACCGAGTCCTTCGAACGTGAACTGATCGACGACAGAACCGTTGTTACGAACCCTGAGCTGAGCCGAGACCTCTTGACCAGGTTCGACAGCGAGCTCGGGCCGATCGAGAGACGCGCTCGAACCCATGGTTTCGATCGTAGCCACGGGCCCGCGCCCCGAGAAGCGACCTGAGGGCAGAACAATTGCCCGTTGAGTCGCCGTTGATTGCTCGTTGAGGCGTCGAGCGCACGCTGCCGACGACCTCGTCGACCGATGCTCGGCCGCACGAGAACGTCATTGGGGATTCCAGCGGGTATCTGGGACGGGCATCACCGTCTCCATGACAAGACAGTCAGATGAAGGGAACGGGAAATGTCCGATCGAATTGCCGTTTACGTCCATGGTGACGACCCGATCTCCGAGGCAGGGGTCGCCGCACAACTCCGTGGCCGGCCGGAGGCCTACGTCGTCGAGCGCGGGTGCATCGACGACGCGGTGGTCGCCGTTGTCGTCACCGACGAGATCCAAGAAGCGACCGTACGCGTGGTCCGCGGCATCCAGCGCGGCGGGTGCCCGCGGGTGGTGCTGGTCGCCACCCAACTCGACGACAACGGGTTGATGATCGCCGTCGAGGCCGGAGTCTCGGGCGTGTTGCGGCGACGCGAGGCCAGCCCGGAAGTGCTCGCCAGGGCGGTCGTCGCGGCTGCGAACGGTGACGGAACGCTGGCACCTGACCTGATCGGGCGCCTGCTCAACCAGGTCAGCCGGTTGCAACAAGACGTGCTCACGCCGCGCGGCATCGGCTCCGATGGGCTCAGCGGGCGCGAGCGCGAAGTGCTGAAGTTGCTGGCCGACGGGCTCGGCACCAACGAGATCGCCAGCGCGCTGGCCTACTCGGAACGGACGATCAAGAACGTGATCCACGATGTGACGACGCGCCTCAACCTGCGCAACCGATCACACGCTGTCGCCTACGCGGTCAAGGCCGGCATCGTCTGACCGGCGGGTCAGTCGTCGGCGGACGACTTCTCGCGGATCCGGAACGCCGTCCAGCGCTTCTCCACCAGTGTGCCCGGATCCGCATCGCCGACTCGCCGAGCGCCGCGGCCGATGCGCTCCATGTCCATCGTCAGTTCCTCGGCCGGCGGGGCGATGTCGGTCGACAGCGCCGGGCGCAACGGTGCGACCAGCGTCAGTTCCAGCGACGCCCGAAGCGGCATGCCGAGTGACGACCAGACATCGTGCGGTTGCGGCCCGGCGTCGGGCAACGGCACACCGAGGCGGATCAGCAGCGGTTGCACCTCACCGTCGAACACACCGGCGAGATGCTCGGCGGCCACGATCTCGCCCACCAGGCATGCCTCCATCACCCGGCCCAGCAGGCGGTGCTCTTCCTCGACCGACTTCGCCCATGCGCTGACCTGGTAGTGCAACTGGTAGTGACGCACGGGTGGCTGGCGCCCACCGACGCGGCCGTCGGCATTGCGCTCGTCGGACCAATCGCCCGCACGCCGGCCGATGTCTTCGACGGTGCGATGCAAGAAGCACGACACCGCCGGACGCTTCACAGCGTTGGCCCATTCCTCTGTCGGTGTCTCGAAGGTCACCGAGGTCCCCGCGTCGAGCACCGAGACGAGGAAGTTGGAGAGCGATCGGTCTGCGTCTGCGATCACCAAGGAAGTGTCTGCTGCCTTCCGCCGTGGCGAAAGACGTCAACGGACACCCCGACCTGCCCATTCGTGCACGTCGCATTGCCCCACCCGAGGATCGACCGCACCTTCCGGCAGAGAAAGGTGTGGCTGATGATGCACACAACCACGGGCCGCGGGCCCGAGGCGCACGATCCGTATCGTCCGACGAAGGAGTACCACCCATGCCGACCTATTTGTCGCCCGGCGTCTACATGGAGGAGGTGTCGTCTGGTTCGAAGCCGATCGAAGGTGTCGGTACCGCCGTCGCCGCTTTCGTCGGATTTGCCGAGAAGGGCCCCGCCAACCAACCCACCCTCGTGACCAACTGGACCCAGTTCACCCAGAACTTCGGCGACTTCGTCGATGGCTCGTACCTTGCTCACGCGGTCTACGGGTACTTCCTCAATGGCGGCGGTGCGGCCTACGTCGTGCGCATCGGCAGCGACGACGGTGACAGTGCAGGCAGCGCTCCCACGGCGCAGGCCGAATTGCCGGCGGGCGGCGAAGGCAAGCCCGGCCTGGTGGTCAAGGCACTGGAGAGCGGCGCCGCCGGCGACGCGTTGAGCGTCGAGACCCACGACGCATCAGAGGCCGGCGAGAACAACGACCAGTTCAAGCTGATCGTCAAGCGCGGCGACAAGGTCGAGGAGACCTTCGACAACGTCACACTGCGCAAGGGCGCCAACAACGTGGCCACCCGCGTGAAGGCCGAGTCGAAGTTGATCTCCGTCGAGGAGGTCCGCGGCGGCGGCACGATGGAACTGCACAAGGGCGCCCACGTCAACCTCGGCGGAGGTGCCGGGCTTCCGGACTCCGTGCAGGTGTCAGCTGCCGACTACGTCGGCGACTCGTCGGACCGCACCGGCTTCGGAGGCTTGGAGGCGATCGACGAGGTCACGATGCTCGCCGTTCCCGACCTCACCGCAGCATTGGAGCAAGGCATGATCGACATGGAGGGCTTCAAGGCCGTCCAGTTGGCGATGATCGCCCACTGCGAACTGATGGCCGACCGCGTCGCCATCTTGGATCCGCCGCCGTCGTTGAACGCGCAGCAGATCAAGGATTGGCGCGTCAACGAAGCTGGCTACGACAGCAAGTACGCAACGCTGTACTGGCCGCGTCTGAAGGTGATGGACCCCACCAAGGGCAAGGCGATCTTCGT
>JAYVOI010000237.1:0-4027 GCA_043758005.1 Ilumatobacteraceae bacterium | reverse complement strand
ACGACATCATCATCTGGTGGGTCGACGACGAGGTCTTCGACGTCATGCCCAATGCATCGAACACCGATCGGGTGCGGGCGGCAATCGGCGGCCACGAGACCACGCACGACCGCGCCGTGCTGGCCGTGCAAGGCCCACGCTCCAAGGAACGCTTGGCTACGGTGTTTCCCGAGGCGGCCGCGGTCGGGCGCTTCAAGGTCAGCCAACTGACCTGGGAGGGCACGCCTTGCGTCGTCGCCGGCACCGGCTACACCGGCGAGGCAGGAGTCGAGATCGCCGTGCCGAACGGGGCTGCCACCGACCTGTGGACGGCCATCACCGACGCCGGCATCACGCCGGCCGGCCTCGGAGCCCGCGACACGTTGCGGCTGGAGGCAGCCCTACCGCTGCACGGCCACGAGCTCGGCCCAGGAATCACATCGCTGCAGGCCGGTCTCGGCTGGGTCGTCGCCTGGTCGAAGGACGAGTTCCGCGGCCGCGAGGCGCTCGACGCAGAACGCGTGTCCGGCGTGAATCGCGTGCTCATGGGCATCACAACCGAGGGTCGCAGGCCGCCGCGCGCCGACTGCGGCGTGCTCATCGACGATCAAGCCGTCGGTGTGATCACGAGTGGCAACTTCTCACCCATGCTGGGCCACGGGATCGCGCTGGCGTTCATGCCGCCGACCACCTCGGTTGGCACAGCGGTCGTGGTCGATGTCCGCGGCACCGGTCTGGCGGGCCGTGTCGTGTCGACGCCCTTCGTTGCCAAGCGCTGAGTCCGCGCTCACGACCCGTCACGGGTGCGCCTCCGTTCGGGTCACGGTGTGATGACCGCACATTTGCAACTGCCCCCGCGTCTGGCTCCTTTGACCGAGCTTTGTCGCTCGGAGGTCGCTGAGCGACCTGGGAGCAACAGGGTTCGAGACACCCGCCCGGTCACGGAGACAGCCAGGGTCAGAGACACCTTCGCCTGACGGACGGCGTGCGCGTGTCAGTGTTGGCTCGCTGAGTGATGCGCGTGCTCGCGCCGCTGTCATCTGCGACTCAATCGAACGACGTGGCACCTTTGGAGAGGTGCTCGCTTGACGGGACAGGATTGACCTACTGACCCTCATCGGTCGGGTGAGCGATAGCGCGACCGATCGCGGTATCGCTGACACAAACTCTTGGCCGCAGTTGACCCGCCCCGAATGCCCGAGATAGGGCGGGTCCGCGAGGCGGCGACCTCGTCGCAAACTTGAGGATCTGATCACACCGTCAGCCGAACGTGGGCGGGTGAGTGACTACGCTGCGGTGATGGCCACTGGACTTCGCCTCGAGGTCGCCCACGCCGTGATCTACGTGCACGACGTCGACACCATGATCGCCTTCTACACCGACATGCTCGGCTTCGAGGTGACCGATCGCGGACCGCTCGGCGCGGACGAGATCGTGTTCTTCTCGCAGAACGCGAACGATCACCACCAGGTGGCGTTCATCACCGGACGCGACCAACCCGACCCGTCGAACAGCGTGCACCACGTCGCCTTCCGTTCCGGCGGAACGCTCGACGACCTCAGAGCACTCAGGACGACGCTGCAGGCGGAGGACTCGGTCACCCAGATCATGCCGTTGACCCACGGCAACGCTTGGTCGGTCTACTTCCGCGATCCCGAGTTCAACGGTGTCGAAGTGTTCATCGACACCCCATGGCACGTGCGCCAACCCCAGGGTGAGCCACTGGACCTCGACAAGTCGAACGACGAGATCGTCGAAGCAACTCGTGCCCACTTCGCCAACGAGCCCGAGTTCGGGCCGATCGACGCCTTCTATCGGCGGCGCGCCGAGCACGTCGCTCAGCGCTGATCAACGCTTCTTGGCGGGCGCTTTCCTGGCGGCCGCCTTCTTGGCCGGGGCCTTCTTGTCTGCGGCCTTCTTGTCTGCGGCCTTCTTGGCAGGTGCCTTCCTGGCCGGCGCGGCCTCGGGTGGCGCCGGCGCCAGGGCCGGCTTCGGTGCGGGCGGTGGCTGAGTACTCCCGCCGAGCAGACCGGCCAGCGGTCGCAGGCCGAACATGCTGCCGGCGGATTCCGCCATCATGCCGAGGGGCTGGAGGCGGCGAGCGAGATCCGAGAGCACTCCCATGAACTCGCTGAGGTCGTTCGGCATGGAAATCAGTGCCGGTGCCGATAGCACATCGGCCAGCCGCGACAACCCCGGCGCGACTCGATCGATCGGCCCGGTCAACTGCTCGACCATCGCGTCGGCGGCCTTGATGGTGCGGGTCACCTGCGGTACGAAAGCCCGGATCGGTTCCTCGACAGTGTCGAGCAGGCTGTTGACCCGGTTCGCCATTCCGTGCAGCTGCTCCATCGTCTTGTTGAAGTTCTCGACCGCTGACAGGAAGTCCGACACCCCGCGCTGGAATTGGCCGATCGACTTGGTGACCGCGCCGAACGGGTTGACCCCACCGAACAGACCAAGCAGGTCACTGATTCCTGGGGGAGTGTTTTGGGCCATGGCCGCACCGTAGCCGCGGTCGGCTCAGCCCGACAGAGCGGCGAGGACCTCCAGCGGCTCGCAACTGCACACCAGGTGGCGATCTCCGAAGGCTGCATCGATGCGTGAGACCGGCGGGAAGTACTTCGCCGACCGCAGCGAGGCGACCGGGTAGGCACCGAGCTGGCGATCGTATGGTCGACTCCATTCGCCGATCAGGTCCTCTGCGGTGTGCGGCGCGTGGCGCAACGGGCTGTCTTCCACAGGCCACGTTCCTGACGCGACCTCGTCGATCTCGCCCTTGATCGCGATCATCGCCTCGCAGAACCGATCGAGCTCGTGCAACGACTCGCTCTCGGTCGGTTCGATCATCAACGTGCCGGTCACGGGGAAGCTCATCGTCGGCGCGTGCAGCCCGTAGTCGATCAGCCGCTTTGCCACATCGTCGACAGTCACGCCAGTGGCCTTGGTGATCTGGCGCAGGTCGATGATGCACTCATGGCCGACGCGGCCGTGTTCGCCGGTGTACAGCACGGGGAAGTGTGGGTCGAGGCGGGTCGCGACGTAGTTGGCGTTCAGCACCGCCATCGCACTTGCGTCGGTGAGGCCGGCAGCGCCCATCAAGGCGATGTACACCCACGAGATCGACAAGATGCTGGCCGAACCGAACGGTGCGGCTGCGACGGCGCCGACGGAGTGCCCGTTCGTGGCCAGTGGGTGCGCAGGCAGGAAGGGGGCGAGGTGGGCGCGCACGGCGACCGGCCCGACACCGGGCCCGCCGCCACCGTGCGGGATGCAGAACGTCTTGTGCAGGTTGAGATGGCTGACGTCCGCGCCGAACTTGCCGGGCTGAGCCAGGCCGACCATCGCGTTGAGGTTCGCTCCGTCGACGTACACCTGCCCACCGTGCGCATGCACGATCTCGCAGAGTTCGCTGATGTGGGCCTCGAACACACCGTGTGTCGATGGATACGTGACCATCGCCGCGGCCAGTGCCGGACCGGCGGCGGTGGCCTTGGTCTCGAGGTCGTCCAGATCGATGTTGCCGCGCTCGTCGCACCGTACGACGACGACCTTCAGGCCGGCCATCACCGCGCTCGCCGCATTGGTCCCGTGGGCGCTGGAGGGGATCAGGCACACGTTCCTGGCCGCCTCGCCCCGACTGCGGTGGTACGCACGAATGGCCAGCAGGCCGGCGTATTCGCCCTGGCTGCCGGCGTTGGGTTGCAAGCTGACGGCGTCGTAGCCGGTGATCGCCACCAGCATGTTCTCGAGTTGGGAGATCATCTCGCGGATCCCGACCGTCGCCGCTTCCGGCGTGAACGGGTGCATGTCGGCCAGCCCCGGCCAGGTCAGCGGCTCCATCTCGACGGTCGCGTTGAGCTTCATCGTGCACGAGCCGAGGGGGATCATCGTGCGATCGAGCGCCAGATCCTTGTCTGCCAAGCGGCGGAGGTAGCGAAGCATCTCGTGCTCGGTGTGATAGCGGGCGAAGACGGTCTGGGTCATGAACTCGTCGGCGCGCCGACGCGGGATGCCGGTGAGGTCGGTCGCCGCAGTGGTGGTGGTG
>JAYVOI010000236.1:0-9340 GCA_043758005.1 Ilumatobacteraceae bacterium | reverse complement strand
CGACCATCGAGGCCGACTACATCGCAGGGTGTGACGGGTTCCACGGAGTCAGCCGGCATGCCATGCCTGCTGACGTCAGGCGCGAGTACGAGCGGCTGTACCCGTTCGGCTGGATGGGGGTGCTGTCCGAAACGCCACCCGTCAGCCACGAGCTGATCTACGCCCGTCATCCGCGGGGCTTCGCCCTGTGCTCGATGCGCAACCCGATGCTGTCGCGCTACTACATCCAGTGCACCGCCGACACCGACGCGGCCTCCTGGACCGATGATCAGTTCTGGGACGAGTTGCGCCGGCGGATCCCCGAGGAAGCCGCGTCGACGTTGGTCACCGGCCCATCGATCGAGAAGTCGGTGACCCCGTTGCGCAGCTACGTCGCCGAGCCGATGCAATGGGGCAACCTGTTCCTGGCCGGCGACGCCGCGCATATCGTGCCGCCGACCGGCGCCAAAGGACTGAACCTCGCGTTCTCCGATGTGTACTACCTCAGCGAAGCATTCGCCGAGTGTTACTCCACGGGTTCCAGCACCGCATTGGATGGGTACGGCACCAGAGCGCTGCGGCGTGTGTGGAAGGCCGTTCGCTTCTCGTGGTGGATGACCACGATGCTGCACACGTTCCATGACGCCGGCGAGTTCGAGCACCGCATGCAAGAGACCGAACTCGACTACCTCGCCGGCTCGGTCGCTGCGCAGACGGCGATGGCGGAGAACTACACTGGCCTGGCGTTCTAGTCGATCGCCGTCGCCCCGACTACCGTGCAACTCCGATGGGCGACTTCGACGAGGGCATGCGAATCCGCAGTGAGGTGCTCGGTCGCGAGCACGTCGAACGGTCGGCGGCGAACGCCACCGATCTCGACCGCGGGTTCCTCGAATGGATCACGACCAACGTGTGGGGCGACCTGTGGGCAGACCCCACCCTCGATCGGAAGACTCGCAGCATGATCACCATCGCCATCCTGGCCGCGCTCGGCCGTGACGAGTTGGCGTTGCACCTCCGGGCGTCGACGGCCACGGGGGTCAGCGACGCCGAACTGTCGCAGGTGTTGCAGCACGTGGCGATCTATGCCGGAGTTCCCGCAGCCAACCACGCGTTTCAAACAGCACGATCGGCACGACAGTCATGACACTCACCTACGGCCCCCGCGCCCGAGACGACCACCCACCGTTCCTGTATTCGGACTACCGGTCGACCGTGAAGCGTGCACCGTCGCACGGCCTGGTCGCGATCGTACAGACATTGACCGAGACCACCGGGCCCGGGCCGGCATGGGCAGATCTCACCGTCGACGATGCCGACCTCACGACCAATGCCGGCACCGGCGCCGAAGCGATCGGTCAGCGCAGCATCGTCACCGGGCGAGTGCTCGACGAGAACGGCGACCCGGTCCCCAACACGCTGGTCGAGATCTGGCAGGCCAACGCCTGCGGTCGCTACATGCACTGGCGTGAGACCGCGTTCCCGGCGCCGCTCGACCCGAACTTCTTCGGCGTCGGCCAGTGTCGAACCGGCGACGACGGCGAGTACCGGTTCCTGACGATCAAGCCCGGCCCGTACCCGTGGGGCAACCACCCGAACGCGTGGCGACCGGCGCACATCCACTTCTCACTGCTCGGTCAATCCGTGGCCACCCGTCTGGTGACCCAGATGTACTTCCCCGACGATCCGTTGCTCGACATCGACCCGATCTTCCAATCCGTGCCGGAACACAGCCGCGATCGGCTGATCGCCGGCTACGACCACTCGGTCACCGTCGAGAACTGGGCGCTCGGCTACCGGTGGGACATCGTGCTGCGCGGTGCGGGGGCCACGCCGTGAGTGACCACCGTCGGCAGCAGACCCCGTCGCAGACCGTCGGGCCGTATTTCACCATGCGGCTGTCGGCCGAGGGCGAGAACGTCCTGACGGCGCCAGAAACCATCGGGGAACGCATCCGCATCGAAGGTCGGGTCTTGGACGGCGACCGCAAGCACATCGAAGACGCCTTGCTCGAGCTGTGGCAAGCCGACAGCGCAGGCCGGTACCACCATCCTGCCGACGACCGTGCCGACGTACCGAAGGATCCGGCGTTCAACGGTTTCGGCCGCTGCGCCACCGACTTCCAGACCGGCGCGTACTCCTTCCTCACGATCAGGCCGGGTCCGGTCCCCCACCCCGACGGCAGCATGCAGGCGCCACACATCAGCCTCACGATCCAGGCCCGCGGCATGCTCAACCCGACGTTCACCCGCATCTACTTCGACGACGAGGCAGCCAACGCGAGCGATGCGGTGCTGTTGTCGGTGCCGGACTCGCGGCGCGACACGCTGATCGCCCAACGTCTCGACAGCACCGACTCGTCGGTGCCGACGTTCCGCTTCGACATCCGCTACCAGGGCGACGACGAGACCGTCTTCTTCGACGTCTGAGCCATGACCCTGTACCCCGGCTTCTCGACCAATCGGATGGACGAGATCTTCGCCTTGTCATCGCGCACCGCGGCGATGGCCGCGGTCGAAGCGGCGGTGGCCACTGCGCAAGCCGACGCCGGCGAGATCCCCGCCGAAGCGGCCGCGGCGATCGTCGCAGCGTGCAGCGAGCCGGTCGATCCCGGCATCTTGGCCGACGGTTGGCAGGTCGGTACCCCGGTGCTCGGGCTGCTCGACGTGCTCCGTGCCCGATTGCCCATCGATGCCCATCCCTTCCTCCATCGCGGCCTCACAACGCAGGATGTCGTCGACACGGCCACCGTGCTGTTGGCCAGGGACGCAGTCGACCACCTCGGCGAGCTGGCCCACGCCGCCACACTGTCGATGCGCGAAATCATCCGGCAGTTCGGCAGCATCGCCACCCAGGCCAGGTCGTTCCTGCAACCTGCAGACGTGACGACGGTGGGATTTCGTACCGCTCGATGGTTGTACCAGCTCGACCACGTCAGGCGTCGGCACACCTGGTTCGTCGTACAATTCGGTGGACTCATCGGCGACCGTCTGGGGATCTCCGATGAAGTCTCCAACGCCGTGGCACATCACTTGGTCCTCAACGACCGGATGCCGTGGCACACCAACCGGGCACCGATCATCGAGATCGTGATCCTCGTCGACGACTTCGCCCGGTGGGCCGACAAGGTGGCTGGCGACATCGCCCAGCTCGTGGCGCTCGGTGAGATCACGACGCGTGCCGGTGGTTCCTCGGCGGCCGCCGGCAAGCGGAATCCGATCGACGCCATGCGGGCCATGGCGGCTGCCGAGGCATGCCTCGGCGTGTCGACCATCATCACCCACGCCAAGCCGCACGAGCTCGAACGCGGGCTGGGGAGTTGGCACGCCGAATGGTTCGCCATCCCGCTGGTCTTCCAGACCGCGGGCGCGGCGATGGAGGCAATCGGTGCCGCTCTCGCCTCACTCGAGGTCGAGCCGTCGGCGCTGGTCGTCGCCGACGACCGCCGTGCCGCGGCGGATGCCTACGTCACTTCGATCCTGGAGAATTCACTGAGATGAGTTCGTTCGCCACCACGCCAACGGGAACCCGAATCGCCTACGCGACCGCCGGCCGTCCATGGCGACCCTCGCTGATCGTCACCCACTCCCTCGGCAGCGATCACCGTATGTGGGAGCCTCAGGTGCTGGCGTTGAAAGAGCAGTACTACATCGTGTCGATCGACAACATCGGCCACGGCGACAGTGACGTACCCACGGGTGACTACTCCGTCGCCGACATGGCCGCCGGAGTGCTGGCGGTCGCCGACGCCGAGGAGCTGGAGCGCTTTCATTACTGCGGCCTGTCGGTCGGCGGCATCACCGGCCAGTACCTCGGCGTGCACCACGCCGATCGGCTGGTGTCATTGACGCTGAGCAACACGGCCGCCAAGATCGGCGCTCCCGAGCTGTGGAACGAGCGCATCGGCATCGCCCGCTCGCAGGGTATGGGTGCACTGGTCGATGGTGTCATTGCCCGTTGGTTCTCGCCCGACTTCGCCGAGCGCAACCCCGACCGGTTCGCGCTGGCCAGGGAGACGTTGTTGGCGACGGATCCCAACGGCTACGCCGGCGTGAGCGCTGCCTTGCGCGATGCGGACCTCCGCGAGGTCGTTGGATCGATTGCAGTTCCGACGATGGTGATCGGCGGCGCCAACGATCAGGCAACGCCGATCGAGCAGGCTCGCTGGCTGCACGACCAGATCGAGGGAAGTCGTCTGGTCGAACTCGATGCCGCGCATCTCAGCAATCTCGATCGCGAGCAGGAGTTCACCACCGCGCTCGAACAGTTTCTCGGTAGTACGACGGCCTGACGACCGGGGCCACGGTCGACGTCAGAAGCTGCCTTCGGCCAGACGATCGATCCCCTGCGTGAGGATGAGGTCCTCGTGCAACTCCATCCACACGTCGTGGTACGAGCCGCACATCACCCCGGTGAACATTCGCTGATCGCCGTTCTCGAGTGCCTTGCGACTACCCATGAGGCGTGCCGCGTAGCCGTCGTACCGCTTGGCCACCTCGGCGAACGCGTGACAGATCGGCTGGGCCTCGTCATCGAGGGCACCGAGCCGCTTGATGCATCCCGCGTCGTAGGCCTCGTTCGTGTGGTCGTTGGGTTCACCGTCGCGCAACTGCCAATCCGCGCAGAGGGCCTTGAACGATTCGTTCATGACGAGGAAGCGGTGATACTTCTCGGCCAACCCTTCGCGGAAGCCGGGTTTGCTGACGTCTTCCTCCAACGCGATCACATACGCCTCGCGACCATCGGGCGTCAGTTGCCACAGGCCGCGATTCTCTCGGAAGTTCGTCTGCCCTTCCTCCTGCATCGCCTGCAAGTGCGACAGCACTTCCTCCTCGGGCAGACCGGCCAGCTCGGCCAGGTTCTCGACCTTCACGAATCCTTTGATGCGCAACGCATGGTGGACCCTGAATCGAGGATGGGAGTCATGTGCCATATGTCTCACAATAGCCACGCGCCCACCGACCGCCTCAGCCCACCGTTCGCCATGGAGAAACCCCGGGCCTGTGGCCTACCGACCGCTGTTCTACAGTGCGACCATGAGCCCGATCGACCCGCCGTTCCGAGCCGACCACGTCGGCAGCCTGCTGCGCCCCACCGCCGTGCTCGACGCCCGCGAGCAGTTCGCCTCCGGGGCGATCACTGCCGCCGAGAAGCGAGCCGTCGAGGACCAGGCCATTGCCGACGCCGTACGCAAGGTCGAGTCGGTCGGCATGCGCGCCATCACCGATGGCGAGTTCCGGCGCACCTGGTTCCACCTCGACTTCCTCGAGCAACTCGCCGGCGTCGAGGTCAGCGGGGCGATCGCTGCAAGTTCCAACGCTGCCGAGACCGTGCACTTCACACCACCCCGCCTTGCCGTCACCGGCCCGCTCCGCCACGTGAGGAACATTCAGGTCGACGACTTCGCCTATCTCACCGGCGTCACGTCGCAGACGCCGAAGGTCTCGATCCCGTCGCCGACGATGGTGCACTTCCGCGGTGGACGCGCCGCGATCGACATCGACTCGTATCCCGACATGGACCTGTTCTTCGCCGACCTCGCCCAGTGCTATCGGGATGAGATCGCCGCGCTCTACCAAGCCGGGTGTCGCTACATCCAACTCGACGACACCAACCTCGCCTACCTCTGCGACCCGAAGATGCGCGCCGGTGCTGTCGAACGCGGCGACGACCCCAACGAGCTGCCACGAACGTACGCGGCACTGATCAACGAATCGCTGAAGGGTCGCCCGGCGGATCTCACGGTCGGGATCCACCTGTGCCGCGGTAACTTCCGCAGCACGTCGTTCGCCGAGGGCGGCTACGAACCCGTGGCCGAGGTGCTGTTCGGTGATCTCGATGTCGACGCCTACTTCTTGGAGTACGACGACGAACGATCGGGCGACTTCGCGCCGCTCCGTTTCGTGCCCGAGAGCAAGACCGTCGTGCTCGGGTTGATCAGCTCGAAGGTGGCCGAGCTGGAATCGATCGACACCCTGGCGCAGCGCGTCGACGAGGCCGCCAAGTACGTGCCGATCGAGCAACTGTGCCTCAGCCCGCAGTGTGGCTTCAGCAGCACCGTGCACGGCAACGACATCACCGAAAACGTGCAGTGGGCCAAGTTGAAGCTGACTGTCGACGCCGCCGCCCACATCTGGCGCTGACCGACCCGCTCGCCCGCTCGGCGTTTGTGAACTGGCGCCCCGCAGCGGGGCCGCAAACGCCAACGCTGGCTCAGATGCGTTCGAGGGCGTCACCGTCGAACAGCGATGTGATGCCGAAGGTCTCGATGTCGGCTCGCAGTTCGTCCGCAGTGGGCGGGTTCACCGCGGCCTCGGTTGCGGCGAACACCACTGGCAGCAAGGTGGCGTCGCTGGTCGAGTTGAGGAACAACTGGTCGTTCCCCAGCACGTAGTGCACCGCCCGTCGAATCGCGTCCGGATCGGTGAGGGGCTCGTACCAGCTGAACTTGCCCTCCCGACTGCCGACCCAACGGCTGCGGGCAATTGCCTTGATCGTCTGCACCGCAACTCGTCGGTCGGCGCACAGCTCGAGCAGCGCCTCGACGTCGGCGCGGTAGTCGGGCCGTTCGAGCAGCACGAAGTTGTACGGGAACAAGACCGCGTCGAAGTCGAACGCGCGCAGGCTGCGCAGGTGCATCGACGGGATTCGCAGGCCGTGACCGGTCACCCCGATGAACCTACAGAGCCCTTCCTCGCGGGCCGCTGCAAGCGCCTCGACCGCTCCGCCCCGCGCGAACGCGATCTTCCACTCCTCCGGCTCGACCAGGTTGTGCAGCTGGATCAGATCGACGTGATCGACGCCCATTCGCGTCAACGAGTCCTCCAGCTCGGCGCGGGCAGCGGACCCAGCACGCTCACCCGTCTTGGTTGCGAGGAACACCCGGTCGCGGTTCGTGGCGAGCCATGGCGCGAGCCGCAACTCCGAGTCGCCGTAGCCGCGGGCGGTGTCGATGTGGTTGACCCCGTGGGCGTCGATCAGCGCGAGCGTGGCGTCGGCGCGGTCCTGGCTCATCGCACCGAGGGCCGCGGCTCCGAAGATCACGCGGCTGGACTCATGGCCGGTACGACCGAATGGTTGTGTGGGCAGCATGAGCGAAGAGTACCTACTGGGCGACGTATCGGTCTCGCAGCACCCGCTTCAAGACTTTGCCCGGCCCCGATTTCGGCAGCGGCTCGGTGGAGATCTCGATCACCTTCGGCACCTTGTACCCGGCGATGAGCTCACGGCAATGCGCGCGCAACGCTTCGCTGGTGATGGCGACGCCCGCATGCGGCACGACGATTGCGTGCACAGCCTCGCCCCAGAGTTCGTCGGGCACACCGAAGACGGCTGCCTCGGCGACGGCCGGGTGGCGGTACAGCGCATCCTCGACCTCGACCGAATACACGTTCTCGGCGCCTGTGACGATCATGTCCTTGGCCCGATCGACCACGAAGAGATAGCTCCGATCGTTCAGGTAGCCGAGGTCACCCGTGTGGTACCAACCGTCGCGCAGTGCGTCAGCGGTTGCCGCCGGGTTCTGCCAGTACCCGACCATCACGGCGTTGGAACGCGCCAACACCTCGCCCACCTCACCCGGATCGCAGTCGGTACCGTCGAGCCGCACCGTCCGCACTGCGACGCCGACCGCCGGCTGGCCGCACGAACCGGCCAGGTCGGTGTCGAGCGTTGCCTGCTCGTTGCGCAGACGGGTGACGACCGACGACGTCTCGGTCGCCCCGTAGAACTGAGCGAGCTCGGTATCAGGGAACACCTCGTGGGCCTGCCTGATGAGGGTCGCAGCGATCGGAGAACCGGCGTGCCCGAGCAGTCGCAACGACGAGACGTCGCGAGGGCGGGCACGCTGCTCGCCGACCAACGCTGCCAGCATCGTCGGAACCGGCAGGAAGATCGTGACCCCGTGCCGGCTGATGAGATCGAGGCATGCCGCCGGGTCGAACATCGGCGCCGTCACGGTGGTGCCCCCGAGCCAAGCCAACCCGGTGAGCGGGGCGATTCCGGCGACGTGGAACATGACCGGCGCACCGAGGAAGACATCGTCGGCGACGAGCGAGCAGGCCAGGATCTTGTTGAAGGCGTTGGCGACGAGGTTGCCGTGCGTCAACATCACGCCCTTCGGCAGGCCGGTCGTGCCCCCGGTGTAGAACAGTGCGGCGACGTCGTCGGAAGCGACGCGGACGAGCTCTTCCCTCGCTCCCACCGAGTCGAGCATGCGTTCGTAATCGTCCGGGATCGTGATCACATGCTCGACCAGCGTGTCGAGCCCCGCGGGATCACGATCGGTGATCAACACCCGGGCACCACTGTGCTGCACGATGTGGGCCAACTCCGCGGGCGCCAGCCGCGTGTTGAGCGGCACCAACACGATGCCGGCGGCGGGGAGACCGAAGAACGCCTCCAGGTAGCGATGTCCATTGGCCGCCAACAGGGCAACACGGTCACCTCGCTGCGCACCGAGATCGGCAAGCATGCCGGCCAATCGAGCACAGCGGTCGGCGAGTTCGTGGTAGGTGATGGTTCGGTCGCCGTCGATCACTGCGACGCGGTGGCCGAAGCAGCTTCGGGCATGCTCGAGCGGATCGGCCAAGGTCATCATCGGGCGAGGAGACTACGGCGTGCAGCACGATCGATCAGCTTCGGAGATCGCCGACGTGCTGCAATGTGGTCGTGATGTCGCTACCGCTGACCACCGAGCGTCTCGTCATCGCGATGATGCGACCCCTCCACGTCGACAGTCTCGTCGCGTACCGCAACCATCCCGATGTCGCCCGGTACCAGGATTGGTCGGTGCCATTTACCGTCGAGACGGCCGAGCGAATGATCGCGGGGCAGTCAGCCCTCGAGGGACCAACCGGCGATGAATGGGTGCAACTCGCCATCGAACTGCGAGAGGGTGCGCCGATCGGCACTGCGATCGGTGATGTCGCTGTCGGCATCCACGACAGCAACCGCCAGGCCTCGATCGGGTATTCGATCACACCGGCACATCAGGGAAGGGGGTACGCCACTGAAGCGGTCACCGCCGTGATCGCTGCGCTGTTCGGCGATGCAGGAGTCCACCGGATCACCGCGAGCATCGATCCGCAGAACGTCGCATCGCGTCGCGTACTCGACAAGCTCGGCTTCCGCTTCGAGGGCCGGTCTCCCCTGTCGGTGTTCGTTCGAGGCGAATGGGTCGACGATGATCGGTTCGCCGTGCTGGCCGACGAGTGGACCGGCAAAGTCACGCTGGCCGACGGCCGAGGGTGAAGTCGGCCGGGAGTTGCGGCAGCGACCGCAACCACTCCCACAGCTGATCAACCTGTGAATCGAGATCGTCGACGGCGCCAGCATTGTCGATCACGAAATCGGCGCCGGT
>JAYVOI010000235.1:0-4034 GCA_043758005.1 Ilumatobacteraceae bacterium | reverse complement strand
CGACCGGCACCCTCACGCACGAGGCGACCGTCGAGCCGCTCGACGGCCTGATCGATCGGGCCCCCGGCGACAACCGAGCGGTCGACATCGACGGTTTCGTCGTCGCTCCGGCAATCGTCGGATGGATCCCCATCGCCGGCAGCGAGGTGCTTCGGGTCCTCGTACCTGCGGTGATGCTCACGGGTGGCGGCGTGGCGATGGTGATAGCCGCTCGGCACCGAAAAATGGCCCGATGGCGCGACCGCTTGCGGGGATCGTTCATCTAAGGTTGAACAACCCCTTACGGAAAACTCACTGGACTTTGTCGGCCGCCGCGGATGGGGGCCGCAGACTCCGAACACATGTCACCAACGTCGCCCCCTCTTCTGTGTACTCGTCGGCAGGTGCTCACTGCCGGCCTGTTGGCTGCCTGTGGTTCCATGGCGGCAGTCGAGCTGTTCGGCCCGGGCCGGGCGGGCGCTTCCACGCTGAACACGGCGGCAACCCGGGTCTCGGTGATCGGCGATTCGCTGACCCTCGGCACGCTGCCGTACCAGGCCGATGCGCTGTCCGGCGCCGGGTGGGCCCGATCGACGATCGACGCCCACGGCAGTCGCGGCATCCGTACCAAGGTGAAGTCCGACAAGAACACGGGGCTGACAGCGGTCGACGCCATTCGGGAGGCGTCCGGCGACTCGGTGCTGTGGGTCGTGGCGCTCGGCACCAACGACGCCGGCCTGTACCCGAAGCTCAAGCAGCCTGACATGATCCGGCTGATGATGGACCACATCGGCACTGGCCACCGTGTCTTGTGGGTCAACATCTACCTCCCCGCCAAACCGGTACGGCACGAGTCGTGGAACGCGGCCTTGCAGACCGTCGCAGACGAGCGGCCGGGCGAGATGTTCATCTTCGACTGGGCCGGATTGGCAGCTGCGAACCCGCACTGGCTTGCCAACGACGAGGTCCACTGCAGCGGAAAGGGCTACGCGCGACGCTCCGCCGCCATCGCCCTGGCAACGCGCAGCATCGTGCCGGCTGGGCGTACCGCCACGGGGCAACGCTCTCCCGACGGTCCGCCCATCTGAGACCGCGGCAACGCACCGTGTAGGTTCGCGCTGTGCCTCACCTCTCCGCTTCAGACGTCGCAACCGCAGCTCAGGCGCTCTTTCAGGCCGAGCTCGACAACATCGCGATCACCCCGATCTCCGAGACGTACCCGATGGCCGACATCGAGGATGCCTATGCGATCTCCCAGGCGGTCACCGATCTGAAGGTCGCCGCCGGCAGGGTGATCAAGGGTCACAAGATCGGCCTCACGTCGAAGGCGATGCGCGCCCTCACCAACGCCACCGAGCCCGACTACGGCACGATGTTCGACAACTGGTTCGTGCTCGAGGGCGGCATCGTGCCGCGCAGCACCATGAACCGCCCGCTCGTCGAGGTCGAGTTGGCCTTCGTGTTGAAAGAGCCGCTGCGCGGGCCGGCGGTCAACGTCGCCGACGTGATCAGGGCCACCGACTTCGTGCTGCCGGCCATCGAGATCGTCGACACCCGTCAGGCCGGCCGTGGCCCCAACACCCTGATCGACAGCATCTCCGATGCCGCGGCGTGCGGCCTGGTGATCCTCGGCGCCAACCCGACCAAGTTGGACGACATCGACGTCCGCAACGTCGGCGCCACGTTGTCGATCAACGGTGACATCGAGGAGAGCGGCATGGCCCGTGCGGTGATGGGCAACCCGATCAACGCGGTTGCCTGGCTCATCAACAAGCTCTCCGAATTCGGCGTTGCACCGGAGGCCGGCCACGTGATCCTGTCGGGGTCGTTCATCAAGGCGATCCCGTTCCAGGTCGGTGACAACGTCGAGGCGCTGTTCAACGGCCTCGGCGAAGTGACGTTCCGCGCTCGCTGACCGAAGCTCAGTCGTCGATGTAGGCGATGAACTCGCAGGTCACGATCTTGGCGCCGGCCGTCACCTGACTGTGTCGCGCCGGTCGGGAGTCGGGGTCGGGGAAGTGCTCGACCCAGATCGGGTTGCACGAGTCGCGGAAGATCGCATCCGGCACGAAGAACGTGATGCGGGCGATGTGCCGCCATTCGGCCCCGGCACCCTCGAGCATCTCGCCGATGTGATGGAACAGGTTGGCGTACTGCGCCTCGGGTGTCTCGGGCACCGTCTGCTCGCCCGGGTCTCGGGGCCCGATCACGCTCGACACCAGCAATGGCCCGATGCGCGACGCGGCGGGAATGGGGTTGACGTGCTTGAAGCTCTCGATGTCGATCGACTTCCTGCCCATGCTCACTGGCCTCCTTGATCGGGTTGTGACGCTGCCTGCTTCGCCGTGTACCACGCCTCGAACTCGGCGCGGCGTTCCTTCGACACGGGGAACACCCCGATCGTGCTCTCGCCGGCATCGACGCGCTCCAGCGCCCACGATTCTTCCGCCTCCTGTTGCACCGAGGCAGCCGCCAGCTCGACGACGAGGGACGGCGGGATGACGACGGCGCCCTCGCCGTCGCCGACGATGATGTCGCCGGGCATGACCGTGACACCGGCGCAGGCGATCGGGATCTGGTGCTCCAGCGGCATGTGCAGGCGGCCGAACGTGGCGGCATGGGAGGCGCCGTGGTACACGGCGATGTCGAGCTCGGCGACGGCAGGTGTGTCGCGCACAGCGCCATCGGTGATCATCCCGACCGCACCGCGCCGCAAGGCGCGCAAGGCGAACACGTCGCCGAACGTGCCGGCGTCGGGTTCGCCGCGGGCCTCCATGATCAACACCTCGTCGGGGGCCATGCTCTCGACCGCCCTGCGTTGGGCGTTCTGGCCGCCGGCCATCTGGGCGTTGAGGTCTTCGCGCAGGGGCACGTAGCGCAGCGTGTGGGCATAGCCGAGCATCCGCTGGCCTGGCTTGATCGGCTTCAGCCCGCTGAGGAAGGTCGAGCGGATCCCCTTGCGCTGCAATTGGTTGGTCAACGTGGCGGTCGACACCGAGTTGAGCTGGGCACGCAACTCGTCAGTGAGCAGAACCGGTCGCGGGAGGTCGTCGGAAGACATCGGCCTAGTCAAGCACGACGACGGTTCACCGCCGCAACGCGACCGGGCCGTTCTACGCGGCGACGGCCTGCTTGACCAATGCGTCGAGATCGGCGACTGCCAGTTCGCCGGACGAGCGGACCTTGACCGTGCCGTCGGCGCCGACGATCACGAACGTCGGGAACCCTCCGACGCCATAAGCGACCGCTGCATCGGATGCCACGCTGTCGGCCAGCATCGGCCACCCCCATTCCTTGGCGACCATCCACTTGCTCGGGGGATAGTTGTCGCGCTGCGCGTTGACCGCCGTCGACACTCCGATGATGTCGAGCCCGGGTGGTACGCCGCCCGCTTCCGCCCAACTCTGCAACACCGGGATCTCGTTGTTGCAGTGAGGGCACCAGTGGGCCAGGAACACCACCATCTTGGCGGTGCCGCCGGGCGTGATGTCGATCGGCGTGCCGTCGAACCGGAAGCCGCTGAGGGTCGGCACGGTCATGCCGATCGCCGTGTCGGCACCGGACTCCGAGGGGGTCGGCAGGGGCGTGCCGGTGACGGTCACGGGCTGCGTCTCTGCCGTTGAACTGCTGGAGTCGTTCGGCGCGGTCGTGCCCTGGCTGACCGTGGCGTCGGAACCGGTCGTCGACCACACGGCGATGCCCAGCGCGACGGCGATGACGCCGACCACGCCCGCCAACATCCGCAGCGGCTTCTTGCGTGCGGGCTCGGGAACTCGTGGTTGATTCATTGGTCAGGACTCCTTGTCGGAACGGCCGGCGCCGTCAGCCGAGCCGAGAGTGAGCAACGCGATGATCGCGGCGAATCCGCACAGCGCCATGAAGGCCAGCGAGACGAAGCCGAACTGCCGGAACCACGGCACCGTGCACGGCGCGGTGAGATCGCATGTCCCGGTCCCGAGCGATGGGCGCCACTCGATCAGGTAGTGGTACGCGGAGATGGCCCCGCCGACGACGGCGAGGGGCACGGCGTACCTGCGAATGCTGTCGTCACGTCG
>JAYVOI010000234.1:0-9358 GCA_043758005.1 Ilumatobacteraceae bacterium | reverse complement strand
CCCCGCGTTTCGTCGAACGAGAAGTCGTCGACGGCATCCGTGTCGAACATCCACTTCAGATTGATCAAGTGCCCACGTTCGTGACGACGATCAGGCTCGACCTGAGCGACCCGGCCTCCGACGTGATGGCTGTCACCGAGGCGATCGGCGCCATCTGGATGACCCATTCCCTGCCGACCAGCGACCACTCGAGACGACGCGGCTGGATCCTGACGTAGGCGCTGCAGCCATCGACACGCGCCGAGAACTGCATCAGCGGGTCGGAGCGTTGGATCGTCGGTGCCAGCTGCGTAGTTGTCACACGCGAACTGGTCCCCACCGGCGACCGCAACCAAACACGCCTTGATCAAATCTTGAGGCTTCGAGGCGGCGGCCGCCTTCACGACTTGAAGAGGAATGCCTCGTCCTCGGTGCTGAACAGCAGGCGAAGCTCGTCGAGCAGCACCGGGTGATCGTCGAGCAACGGATCAGCGTCGACGACCTCGAACGCGGCGTCACGGGCCAACGACACGAGCTCGCGATCGCGGCGCAGCGATGCCAACTTCAAGTCGTTGCGACCCTTCTGCGCGGTGTTCATGATCGTGCCCTCACCGCGGAGCTCCAGATCGACCTCGGCGAGCTCGAAGCCGTCGGTCGATCTGACCAGGGCTTCGACACGAGGGTTGCCCGGCGGGGCGCCCGGCACCGGTTCGCTCGTCACCAGCCAACACGTCGATGCGTGTGTACCGCGACCGACGCGGCCGCGCAACTGATGGAGCTGGGCGATGCCGAAGCGATCGGCATCGAGGATCACCATCACGGTGGCGTTCGGGACGTCGACACCGACCTCGATCACCGTCGTGGCCACCAGCACGTCGAGCTCACGGCGGCGGAAACGTTCCATGACGGCTTCTTTCTCCGACGACGGGAGGCGACCGTGCAACAGACCCAGGCGGAGGCCCTGCAACTCACCCGCCACGAGCCGGTCGAATGTCTCCTGAGCACTGGCGACCTCCAGCTTCTCGCTCTCGTCGATCAGCGGGCACACGACATACGCCTGCCGACGCTCGGCGACCTCTTCGCGAACGGTGGCCCACGCCGCCAGTTCCATCAGCGGGCCGGCGGCCCAATGCGTCACGATCGGCGTCCGGCCGGGCGGCAGCTCATCCAGCACGCTGACATCGAGATCTCCGTACACGGTCATCGCCGCAGTGCGCGGGATCGGTGTCGCCGTCATGACCAACACGTCCGGCACGGCATCGTCATCGCCCTTCGAGCGCAGTGCGGCGCGTTGCTCCACCCCGAACCGATGCTGCTCGTCGACCACGACGACACCGAGGCTGTGGAAGCTCACGCCTTCTTGGATCAGGGCATGGGTGCCAATGGCGATGTCGACCGTTCCATCGGCAAGGCCCGCCAACACGTCGCGCCGGTCGCCACCCGTGATCCTGTTGGTCAGCAGTTCGATGCGCAGTGGGCGATCACCGAACAGGTTGCCGGGGTCGGGAACGGTCACGCCGTCCACCATCCGCCGCACGCTGGCCGCGTGCTGCTCGGCAAGCACTTCGGTGGGCGCCATCAGCGCACCCTGGTGACCACCTTGCACCGCGGTCAGCATGGCGCTGACCGCGACCAACGTCTTGCCCGAGCCGACGTCGCCCTGCAACAGCCGGTGCATCGGGTGGGGGCCGGCGAGATCGTGTTCGATCTCGCCGATGGCCCTGCGCTGGGCCGCAGTGAGCTCGAACGGCACGGACCCGTACAGGCGAGCCGTCAGCTCGCCGCCCACTGTGTGGCGGATGGCCTTCGACTCACGCTCGAGCATGCGCTTGCGCATCACCAACATCGTCTGCACCCGGAACAACTCGTCGAACGCCAGCCGGCGGCGGGCCTGCTGCTTCTCCGCAATCGTCTCCGGGGCGTGGATGGATTGGAACGCGGCACCGCGCTCGATCAGCCCGTATCGGCGCCGGATCGGCTCGGCCACCGGATCACCGATCCCGCGCGGAGAACACTTGCGCAACGCGTCCTCCACCCATCCGGCGATCTCCCACGTCATCAACGCGGCCTTCTCGCTCTGGGGATAGACCGGCACGATGCGACCGGTGCGGTCGCCGATCAGGTCGACGACGGGGTTCGTCATCTGCAACCCGCCGCGATAGACCTCCGCCTTGCCGAACACGGCGATCTGCAACCCTTCACGCAACTGCTTCTCGCGCCACGGTTGGTTGAAGAACACCACCTGCAGCCGACCGCTGCCGTCGCCGACCACGACGTTGACCATGGTGCGCCGGTTGCGCATCGATCGTTTGGTCACGCTGCGCACGCTGACCAGCACCAGCGCCTCCTGCCCCGGCAGCAAGTCGCTGACACGGGCCTCGTTGGTGCGATCGACCCACCGTCGTGGATATGTGGTCAGCAGATCGAGGACGGTGTCGATGCCGACCGCATGCAGCGACGCCAGCTTCTTGTCCCCGACACCCTTGATCCGCTCGACGCCGATCGCGTCCAGGTCACGCAGCGTCAGCGGATCGGTCATTCAACGCCGAACAGGTAGGGGTACAGGGGCTGGCCGCCTCGATGCACCTCGACCTGCACGTCGGGACGGTGTTCGACGATCCACGCCAGCAACGCGTCGGTGTTGCCTGCGTTCGAGTCGTTGCCGGTGATGACCGTGACGATCTCGCGGCCCGGCGTGATGAGGTAGTCGAGCAGCGCACACGCTGCGCCGTCGAGCGATCCGCTGACGGCGACGATCCCGTCGCCGCGCACCAGGCCGATCCAGTCCCCCGTTGTAACGGCGCCGACATCGCTGTTGGTGTCGCGTACTGCCTGGGTGATCTCGCCGGTCGCCACCGACTCGGCCCCCTCGGTCATCTCCTCGAGATTGACGTCGACATCGGTCTCCGGGTCGTACACGACGAGCGCCGCCAGAGCGGCAGGCATCGAGGTCGTGGGCACCACGCGCACCGATTTCGTGGTGAGCGCATCGAGTTGCTCGGCGACGGGAATGATGTTCTTGTTGTTCGGCAGCACGACCACCTGGTCTGCATTGACGGCCTCGACCGCGGCCAGCAGTTCGGCCGTCGACGGGTTCAACGTCTGCCCACCGGTCACGACGCCCTGCACGCCGAGTTGGCCGAACAACTCGGCAAGCCCGTCGCCACTGGCGACTGCGACCACTGCACACGTGACGGCGGGCAGACCGAAGCCGGCGCCGTAGTGCGGATGCCCTGCGTGGATCGCGGCCTCGCGCACCGCGTGCTCCTCGGCGATCTCCTCGAACAGGTCGGTGACCCGGATCTGGCTCGGGCGGCCATCAAGTTTCAAGGCCGACTCGATCGCCGCGCCGATGTCGTTGGTGTGCACGTGGCAGTTCCACAGACCGTCGCCACCCACGACCACGATCGAGTCGCCGATCTCACCCCACGACTCCTTGAACTCCTGGATGCGCTCGTCGACGAGGTCAACGAAGTACATGACCTCGTAGCGCAGTTCGCTGACGTCGACACCGCCATCCATGGCGTGCCGGCGCGACACCAGTTCGAGTTGCTCCATGTCGGGTCCGTCGCCGTCGTCGGGTTCCGGCAGTGGGTCGCCGTCGACCACGAACAACGCCGAATCGAGCAGCAGCAAGAACCCGGCACCACCGGCATCGACGACCCCGGCGTCTTTCAACACCGCCAGCAGCTCGGGCGTGTTGTCGAGGGCGACCTTGCCCGCAGCGCGCGCGGCACGCAGCATTCCGACCAGGCTGGCACCATCGGCTGCTGCGGTGGTCGCTGCATCGGCGGACTCGCGCACGACGGTGAGGATCGTGCCCTCGATCGGCTTCAGCACCGCCTGGTATGCAGCGGTCGACGCCGCCCGCAGGGCCTCGGCGACCTTGGTGGCGGAGAGGTCGGAGGCATCTTTCAAGATGCCCACCAGCCCCCGCAGGATCTGACTGAGGATGACGCCACTGTTGCCACGCGCCCCCATCAGGCTTCCATGGCTGATGGCATTGCAGGTCGGCCCGAGCTCGGGCTCGGCGAGGTTGAGCTCGGCAACCACGGCGTCGAGCGTGCGAGCCATGTTGGTGCCCGTGTCGCCGTCGGGAACGGGATAGACGTTCAACCGGTTGATGCCCGGAGCGTGCAGCTTCAATGTGTCGCGGAAGGTGATCACCGTGCTGCGCAAGGCCTCGGGGCTGAACCGTTCCAATGTGGGCACGTCGACAGACTAGGGGCGAGTCGAGCGTGTCGACGGCTACAACTCGCTGGTAGCATCTCCAAGCTCGTTTGATCTCGCCGAGGAAGAAACCATCATGGCAGCAGTATGTGAAGTGTGTGGCAAGGGCCCCAGCTGGGGTATGAACGTGTCGCACTCCCACCGGCGCACCAAGCGTCGCTGGAACCCGAACATCCAGCGTGTGAAGGCTCTCATCGGCAGCACCCCCAAGCGGATGTACGTCTGCACGGGTTGCATCAAGAGCGGCAAGATCGTCAAGGCCGGCTGAGGCCGCGGCGTCATGCAAGGCGTCATCAAGAGCTACGACCCCGCCACCGGTGACGGCAGTGTGGTCAGCGACACCACGCTTGCCGAGTTCGATCTGGCGACCGACGCCCTCGAGGGCTCGATCTTCCGCATGCTCCGCCAAGGTCAGCGGGTCGTCTTCAACGTCGATGATGCCGGCCGGGCCACGAAGCTGCGCCTCGGATCCGAAGCAGATATGAAGACGCCGGGCGCCTGAAGGTACCCTTGTCGTAGCGATCCGACGCATCGGCGCGACGGTTCCCAAGGAGTCGAATTCCGATGAGTGCATCCACCACGAACGAGCGCCTGCGGGCCTGGGTCAACGAGTGGACCACCGTGCTGCAACCCGACGATGTCCACTGGTGCGACGGCTCGGCGGAGGAATACGAGACGTTCTGCCAGGCGCTGGTCGACAGCGGCACGTTCACCCAACTCGACGAGGCGAAGCGGCCCAACAGCTACTGGGCGCACAGCGATCCCGGCGATGTCGCCAGGGTCGAGGACCGCACGTTCATCTGTTCGGCCGATGCCGCTGATGCCGGCCCGACCAACAACTGGCGCGAGGCATCGGAGATGCGCGCCGAGATGACCGGCCTCTACACCGGTGCGATGCGCGGCCGCACGATGTACGTCGTGCCGTTCAGCATGGGCCCGCTCGGTTCGACGATCGCCCACATCGGTGTGCAACTCACCGATAGCGCCTACGTCGCCGTCAGCATGCGCATCATGACCCGCATGGGTCAGGGTGCCCTCGACGTGCTGGGCGACAAACAGTGGGTGCCGTGCGTTCACTCCGTCGGCGCTGCCCTGGCCCCCGGCCAGGCCGACACGGCGTGGCCGTGCAACCCCGACAACAAGTACATCGTGCACTTCCCCGAGACCCGCGAGATCTGGTCGTTCGGCTCGGGTTACGGCGGCAACGCGCTGCTCGGCAAGAAATGCTTCGCCCTGCGCATCGCCTCCGTCATGGCCCGCGACGACGGTTGGTTGGCCGAGCACATGTTGATCCTGAAGCTCACCAACCCCGCCGGCGAGTCGAAGTACATCGCCGCCGCGTTCCCATCGGCATGCGGCAAGACCAACCTGGCCATGCTGCAGCCGACCATCCCCGGATGGAAGGCCGAGACGGTCGGCGACGACATCTGCTGGATGAAGTTCGGGGCGGACGGTCGCCTCTACGCCATCAACCCCGAGGCGGGATTCTTCGGCGTCGCCCCCGGGACCGGCTACGACACCAACCCCAACGCGATGGACACGATGTGGGGCAACTGCATCTTCACCAACACCGCACTCACGGGCGATGGCGACGTGTGGTGGGAGGGCATGAGCAGCGACAAGCCGGCGCACGCGACTGACTGGCGCGGGCAGCCCTGGACTCCAGAGACCGGCACACCCGCCGCACACCCGAACGCCCGCTTCACGGCCCCCGCGTCGCAGTGCCCGTCCATCGCACCGGAGTGGCAGGACCCCGCCGGCGTGCCGATCAGCGCGATCCTGTTCGGTGGGCGCCGGCGCACGACGGTGCCGCTCGTCACCCAAGCCTTCGATTGGGAGCACGGGGTCTTCCTGGGATCGATCATGGCCAGTGAAACGACCGCCGCGCAGCAAGGCGCCGTCGGCAACCTCCGTTTCGACCCGATGGCGATGCTGCCGTTCTGCGGCTACAACATGGCCGACTACTTCGCCCACTGGCTGGCCATCGGCAAGAACACCGACGCCGCCCACCTGCCCAAGATCTTCTTCGTCAACTGGTTCCGTCGCGACGACGACGGGCGCTTCTTGTGGCCCGGATATGGCGAGAACAGCCGAGTGCTGAAGTGGGTGTTCGAGCGCGTCGCCGGTCAGGCCGAAGCGGTCGAGTCCCCGATCGGCATGTTGCCCGGCGAGAGTGACCTCGATCTGGATGGCCTGTCGATCAGCGACGACGACCTCCACGCGCTCCTGGCCGTCGACACCGCCGGCTGGAGCCAGGCCATCCCGCAGATCCGCCAGCACTACGCACAGTTCGACGGCAAGATGCCGGCGCAACTGTCGATGGCGCTCGACGCCCTGGAAGAGAACCTGGCGGGCTAGCGAATCTGGCCGACCAGCATCGCCCGGATGCCGAGGCCGGCGATGAACAGGCTGCCCAGGCCGTACAACAGATAGAGCCGATGCTTCATCTGCACGCGGTACGAGTAGATGATGGCGACTGCGATGATCGCCACGAACCCGTAGAACGCGTGGAACTTGGGGAACTTGAACTTGTACTTGTTGACCAGGATCACACCCAAGGTGACCTGGACGAACACGGTCAGTTCGGCGACGGCGATGAACCACCACAGGGCGCGGGTGCGCATCTGTGGCAACCAGTTCGCGCCGAGCGACCATGCCCCCGCCAAGCCATTGCCGATGATGACGAACCAGGCGAAGTTCTCGTGGAAATCGCGTAGCGCTGCAGCAGTTGCGATCAGGTCGATCAGCCCTGTGTCGCCATCGCAGCGCGCGAGGCCTGCTGCGTCTGCGCCTCTTCGAATGCGCTCGCGGCGATGTCGACCAGGTCGGTGATCTCCTCGTCGGAGAACCCGGCAAGCCGACGAAAGTTTCGAGCCAGGTGCACCGGGTTCTCTTCGCGCTCGCCGCGGAACCCGCCGAAGCTGAACAGCTTGTCGACCGCCTTCTGGAAGTCGAGTGCCTCTTTCTGGCGCTGCGGGTCTTGGGCCGTCAGGCGACGCAGCCAATCGCTGCCCATCTTCACGTGGGTGACCTCGTCGGCGAGCATCCAGTCCTCGGCGAACTCCAGCACCGGGTCCGACAGCACCGTGCCGAAGTCGCGCATGGTCTTGAACACGTCGATGGCCAGCCCCTCGAGCGCTCGGTTGACGCCGGTGAGACGAAGGACCGGATCCGGGTTGCACGCTGCTTCGTACAGCAACGTCTGCTCGGCGAACTCACCGATCTCCGATCCCATGTGTTCGCCCAACTTGATGCTGATCTCGACATGGCGGGCTTCGTCCCAGCACTGCCGGGCCATGTCGAGCTTCAGACCGAGCGGTGCATGATCGCGGCCGTCGCCGGTGTCGAAGTCGAAGCACGTGCGACCCGCACCCTCGAGTGCCTGGATCTCGCCGACGAAGATCCCGTGCATCAGCCCGCGGGCGTTGTCGGTCGCGTTCTCGTACGTCGGCGCCAGCGTGTTGCGTTGGGCGCTGGGCGACAGGTTCCTGGGGTCGAACACCGCATCTTCGATGGCCATGTGCGAGAACCGTTCGTCGCGGGCCAGTTCGGTCACGGGCAACATTCGCTTCATCTCAGGTTCGCCTCCACGTTGTCGTCAACCACTCGCCACCACTACTCGCCGCAACCCTGACCGCCGAGTACCGAGTTCACCGTATCGGTCGGGTTGACACCGGTGAGAAATCCGGCGAGGCCGTCGTTGATGAAGAAGTTCGGGCCACCGAAGTCGTCGCCGGGGTTGATGACGGCGGTGGGATAGGTGCCGGTCAGTTCTGCGACCGACGAGCCGACCCCGATCCCGGCGTCGGTCTTCAGCCCGGCAGGGGCAATTGCCGGGCCGAACGTCGGCCCGTAGACGTAGGAGAAGAAGTGACGTCGACCCGATGTAACGCCGCTCTGATCGCTGAACTGCAGGGTGAGATCGCCCCACGAGACCTGGCGCATCTCCGTGCCCGGGCAGGCGCCGACCGACAACGGGTCGACCCAGCCCGTGTCGATGGTGAGGGATCCGATGATCGAGGTGACATAGGCGATGACACCATCCGGGTCGGCGCCGAATGCGGCGTCGCCGAGGCCGTTCGGTCGCAGCACCAGTTCCGCTCCGGGCGCCAGCGTGGTCGATGTCGACGTCGATGTGGTCGACGTCGAGGTCGACGTCGAGGTCGAGGTCGAGGTCGACGCGGCCGTCGTGACCGGAGTGGTGGTGCTGGTGGTCGACAGCGGCACCGAGGACGTGCTCGCCCCCGAGACCGACGAGGATGTCGAACCCGAGCCGGTCGACGCCGGGCCGTCGCTGCTGCACGCGACAATCGTCAGTGCAACCAGGACCAGGGGAACGAGGCGGAGCGACTTCACAGTGGGAAGTCTGGCACGCTTCGTGGCGATTACCTGATCAAGGTGTCTGCCTCATGACCACTTTCAACAAGCTGTAATACACCGTCGACGACATCCATCACGGTCACCGAACAGTTGTCGAGGCTGCGCACGACAAGCCGATCATCGCCCGCGGCGGCGCCGATCGCCGCGTTGATCGCGATGAAGTGGCTGAACACGACGGAGTCCACAGAAACCGTGGCAAGCACCTGCACGACCTGGTCACGATAGGCGATGTACCGGGCGCCGAGGTCGCCCCACGCGCCACCCATGGCGACACGCAGCCAGTCGGTGCGGTCCGCCATCGCAACCCCTTCCGGCGACGGGATCTCGGCGACGGCCGGCTCGATCGACGGCTCGGCGCTCCAGGTGGACGCCAACGGCGCCGCGGTCTCCTGACAACGACGGAGCGGGCTGGTCAGGATCGGGAGTGGGCCGAACCGCGCAAGCCGATCTGCAACCGCGATGGCCTGTCGCTGCCCGATCTCGTCGAGCCCGGGGTCCGGGTCGGTGTCCCAACCGGCCGCAGCGCGCCCGTGGCGAACCAGGTACAAGCGGGTCATTCGAACAACCAACCCGACCGCAAGCCGGGCTCTGCACCCTTTTCGATGAACCACTCGGTCCCGAACGCGTGCGAGAACGCCTCGTCGGGCATTTGCAGGAAGAAGCTGGTGTCGGTGATCTGGCTGCGGTGGGCTCGCAGCGATTCCCGCTTGGCATCGAGATACCCGGTGACGTCGACCGCGTGGGTGATCTCGGCCTCGGGCATCCCCAA
>JAYVOI010000233.1:0-4050 GCA_043758005.1 Ilumatobacteraceae bacterium | reverse complement strand
ACTCCGGCACCTTGATCTTGATGGAGGACCTCTCCGACGCTCGCACGGCGGATCAGGTCGCCGGCGCCGATCTGGCTGATGCGCAGGCCGTGATGGACGTCGGTGCCCAACTGCACGCCGCCTGGTGGGAGTCGCCGCACCTCGATGACCTGCCGTGGCTGCGACCGTTGAACAACCCGGCCTACATGGCGGTCGGCGATCAGTACACGCAGTCGTGGCCGGTGTTCGCCGAGATGTTCGCCTCGGCGCCGGCGGCAGCGCTCGAGGTCGGCGAACGGATCGGCGCCCAACTCCCCGCCTCGTACGACTGGGTGATGAGCAACCGGCCCACCACGTTGGCGCACACCGACTTCCGGCTCGACAACTTCTTCTTCGATCGCCCGGGTGCCCCGGTGACCGTCATCGACTGGCAGTTGACCGTGCGGTCGATGGGTGCGGGGGACATCGCCTACTTCATCGTGCAGAGCCTCACCACCGAGATGCGACGTGAGCACGGCGAGGCGCTGTTGCGGCGTTGGTACCAGGGTCTCGTCGACCGCGGTGTGACCAGCTACTCCTGGGAGGACGCGCAGGCCGACTTCCATGAGGGGGTGATGGTGCAGATGTCCATTCCGGTCATCAGCGCCGCAAACCTCCACCCGGCCAACGAACGCGGCAAGCAACTCCTCGATTGCCTCGGCCACCGCAACTGCCAGGCCTTGGCCGATTATGGGTGCACCGGGCTGCGGGTCGGCTGACCAGATCCGATGTAGCGCCCAACGTTGCGCATCGCGCACGCGTTCGCTACAGTTCCCTTCGTTCGGGTTCCCGGACATCTCGCTGCGACCGCTCCGGTGAAATGACCGTGCGGGGGTGCGGAGAGGGCGAATCATCTCGCCAAATCATCTCGGTGGTGTGGCCGCCGGTCGTGTGCACATTCGACACGCCGAGCCCACGGCCGTTCCCCAGAAAGCAGGTGGCCGGTGGCCGCGGAAGCTCTCGAACAGTCAATGCTCGAATCCAAGGACAAAGAGCAGCTGCTCGCAATTGCCCAGGCGTTGGGCATCAAAACCACATCGCGCGCCGCCAAGGCGACGCTGATCGACAAGATCTTGGAGACCACCGGTGGTGGAGCTCCCGCAAGCCAGCCGACCGCATCTGCGACCAACGGTCGCACGCCACAGGCTCCGCGGGAGGCAGTGCCGGTTGCGAGTGAGGTCGCCGAGGTGTCGACCGACACTCCCGAGCCGGTTGCGGCGGTCACGACCGCCGACGCGCCGGTCGAGGCCGAGGTCATCCTCGGGCCTGACGGAGAGCCGCTGGCCGACTGGGAGATCGAACTGATCAGGTCTGGCGAAGTCGCCGTCACCGAGTTGGCCGTCTCGCCCGCCGCTGCTGCTGCGCCGGGTACATCGGGCGGACAATCGCATGGCGCCGACGGCGATGACGGTGACGGTGAGGGCGATGCGGAGAGTCGTAACAGCCGCCGGCGCCGGCGCCGTCGCAACAAGGGCCGCGCGGATGGTCCCCAAGGCGGCGATCCAGAGCGCGTCGACCGTCCCGATCGTCCCGATCGTCCCGATCGTCCCGAGCGCGCCGAGGAGATCGGGTCACCGATCAACATGGAGCCCGTCGAGGTCTCCGGTTACCTCGACCTGCGCGACGAGGGATACGGCTTCTTGCGGGTTGCCGGTTACCTGGCCAGTCGCGACGACGCCTACATCCCGGTGAAGCTGACCCGTCAGTACGGGTTGCGCAAGGGCGACTACGTCACCGGGCTCAGCCGTCCGGCGGGTCGCAACGAGAAGAACCCGGCGATGCTCGAGATCCACTCGGTCAACGGCGGCGATCCCGACAAGGCCAAGACCCGTCCCCGGTTCGAGGACCTCACCGCGCTGTTCCCCGACGAGAAGCTGCAGTTGGAGAACCCATCGGACCCGAACAACATGACGGCCCGCATCATCGATCTGATCTCGCCGATCGGCAAGGGTCAGCGCGGCATCATCGTTTCGCCCCCGAAGGCCGGCAAGACCACGATCATGAAGACGATCGCCACGTCGATCGAGCAGAACCACCCGGAAGTGAAACTGATGGTGCTGCTGATCGACGAGCGGCCCGAAGAGGTCACCGACATGCGCCGCACCGTGAAGGGCGAGGTCATCTCCAGCACCTTCGACCGACCGAGCGACGAACACACCCACGTGGCCGAGTTGGCGATCGAGAAGGCCAAGCGATTGGTCGAGCAGGGCGAAGACGTGGTCATCATCCTCGACGGCATCACCCGCCTCAGCCGGGCGTACAACCTAGCGGCGCCCGCCAGCGGCCGCATCCTGTCGGGTGGCATCGACGCTGGGGCGCTGTATCCACCGAAGAAGTTCTTCGGAGCTGCTCGCAACGTCGAAGAGGGCGGGTCGCTGACCATCTTGGCCACGGCGCTCGTCGAGACCAACAGCCGCATGGACGATGCGATCTTCGAGGAGTTCAAGGGCACTGGCAACATGGAGCTGCGGCTCGACCGCAAGCTGTCCGAGCGCCGCATCTACCCGGCGATCGACGTCGACGCTTCCAGCACCCGCCATGAGGAACTGCTGTTCGATCGCAAGCAGTTGCAGATGGTGTGGAAGCTGCGCCGCGTGCTCAGCGGCCTGGCTGCCGATGGAAATGCCGCCCCCGGGCTCGAGCTGCTGGTCGACCGTCTCCGCACGTTCCGCACCAACGACGAGTTCCTCAACGAAATCGGTAAGCAACCCGCCATGTAAATGCCTCGTGTTCAGGGGAAATTGGCCGATACACTGAGATCTCGATTTCAACGGAGAAAATCATGAAGACCGACACCCATCCCACGTACAACGACACGACGGTCCGCTGTAGCTGCGGCAACACCTTCACCACGCGATCCACTCGCGCCGGTGATCTGCAGGTCGAACTGTGCAATGAGTGCCACCCGTTCTTCACCGGCAAGCAAAAGCTCGTCGACACCGGTGGCCGCGTCGAGCGCTTCAACAAGCGCTACGGCGAGCGCAAGACCAAGTAGTCCGTTCCAACGAACTCCGAACCGGCCCGGTCCACGTGACCGGGTCGTTTCGCGTCCGGGTTTCTTGACGGAGGGATCACTCAAGGCCGACCCTCGGCGGGCCGATGACACTGCGGGCTATCGAGTGAAGGAGTGTCTGCGTGGCCGTATCCGACGACGACCTCGCCCATCTGTTGAGGCGAACCGAGTTCGTCGTGCGCCCGAGCCGGCTGGCCGAGCTGAAGCTGCTCGACCTCACGACCTATGACGCAGTGGTCGACAACGTGCTCAACACCGGGCTGAACGGCACCCCGGCGCTCCCCGCCTACTTCCAGAGCGAGGATCCCGTCAGCAACTGGGATCAATACGTCGCCGCATGCTCGTTCTGGGTCAACAACATGCTCAACACGGCGCGGCCGTTCCAGGAGAAGATGACCCTGTTGTGGCACGGTCACTTCGTGAGTGCGTGGTGGGATGTCGGCAAGGGCTTCCACCTCATGCAGCAGATCCAGACGTACCGCGAGAACGCGCTCGGCAACTTCCACACGCTCACCCAGAAGATGGCGATCGATCGGGCGATGCTGGTCTACCTCTCCAATGCCGAGAACGTGAAGGGCTCGCCGAACCAGAACTTCGCCCGCGAGTTGATGGAGCTGTTCACCCTGGGGGTCGGGAACTACGCCGAGTCCGACGTCGAGGCCTCGGCCAGGGCATGGACCGGGTACAACGCCGACTGGCCCGCCTACGTCTACCAGTTCTACCCCGGACGCCACGACGCCGGATTGAAGACGTTCTTCGGCACCACGAAGGCCTGGACCGGGCCGCAGATCATCGACGAGATCCTGCTCGACAACGCAAGCAAGAAGCTGATAGCGGCGCGCTACATCACCAAGAAGCTCTGGGAGTTCCTGGCCCACCCCTCGCCCCCGCCGGGGGTGCTCGATGCGCTCGCCCCGGCGTTCGCCGCCGACATGAACCTGCACAACCTGGTGCGCTCGATCCTCGTGCGCCCGGAGTTCTACAGCACGACCGCCAAGCAGGGCCTGGTTCGAACGCCG
>JAYVOI010000232.1:0-4061 GCA_043758005.1 Ilumatobacteraceae bacterium | reverse complement strand
CGGTCTGCGAACCGGTCGACGTTCCGGTCAACAAGCGTCATCTCGACATGGTCTACGCCCATCTGCGCTACAGCGACAAGGCGTTCATGGGTTCGGTGACCCATCCGTCGCGAGCCGCGGACTCGATCCAGATGGCGCGCATCGTGTTCGGCGCAGATGTGGTCGACCGCAACTGCGTGATCATGGGCAACGTCAACGTCAACTCGCCCCTGGTGTGGGACGCGACGATGACCGGCGCGTTGAAGACCTACGCGGCGGCGAACCAGGCACCCGTCGTGGTCCCGTTCATCCTCGGCGGGGCGATGGGCCCGGTCACCACGGCCGGTGCCGTCGCCCAAGCGCATGCCGAGACACTCGTCGGCGTGGCGCTGGGCCAACTCGTACGGCCCGGATCACCGGCGATCTACGGCAACTTCTTGTCGTCGATGGATCTGCACAGTGGCAGCCCCACGTTCGGCACACCCGAGCCGGCGCTCGGTTCACTGGTCGTCGGGCAACTGGCGCGCCGGGTCGGCCTGCCGTTGCGATGCTCGGGCGCGTTCACCTCGTCGAAGATCCCCGATGGCCAGGCGATGAGCGAGTCGGCGGTGTCGATGCTCTCCGCGCTGCTCTGCGGCGCCAACTTCATCCTGCACTCCGCCGGCTGGCTGGAGGGTGGGCTGGCGATGGGATACGAGAAGTTCATGATGGACCTCGACCTGTGCGGTGCCGCGCACACCTACTTGAAGGGGTTCGACCTGTCGGCCGATCAGTTCGCCCTCGACGGGTTCGCCGAGATCGGGCCCGGCAAGCACTTCTTCTCCGCCCAGCACACGTTGCGGCACTACGAGACGGCCTTCTACGAGCCGGTGCTCAGCGACTCGTCGTCGTTCGAGCAGTGGCGCGACGGTGGCGAACTGCGCAGCGAGGATCGCGCCGCCGCGATGGTGGGTGACGTGCTGGCGAAGTACGAGGCGCCGCCGATCGACGATGCCGTCGACGCCGCGTTGCTCGACTTCATCGATCGGCGCAAAGCTTCGATGCCTGATCAGTGGTACTGAGAGACCGAGGGGGATCCAATGACGTTGGCCTTTGATGTGCAGGCGCGACTCGCCGCCATCGACCGGCGCAAGCTGCGCGTCGACCGGCTTGCACGCATCCGTGCCGAACTGATCGCCCACGACTACGGCGCCGCGTTGCTGGCCGATCCGATCAACATCCGCTACGCCACCGACACGCATACGTTCAACGTGTGGACGCTGCACGCACCTGGGCGCTACGTGTTCGTGCCGGTGGATGGCCCGGTCGTGCTGTTCGAGTACGGCACGTGCATGTACTTGCAGGACGACCTCGACGGCGTCGACGATGTGCGCAAGGCGGTGCCGTGGTTCTACTTCCTCGCTGGTCCGCGCACGCAGGAGAAGGCCGAGGTGTGGTCACGCGACATCATCGACCTGATGCGCAAGCATGGCGGCGCCGACCAGCGCCTGGCGGTCGATCGCTGCGAACCGTGGGGTGCCAAGCACCTGACCGACGCGGGCATCCAACTGTTCGACGCTCAGGAGCCGCTGGAACTGGCGCGCATGATCAAGACAACCGAGGAGATCATGGCGCTGCAGTTGTCGATCGACGTGTGCGACGTCGGAGTCGACCGCATGCGCCAGGCGCTGCAGCCGGGGATGACCGAGAACGAACTGTGGAGCATCCTCCATCAGACCAACATCGCCCACGACGGCGAGTGGATCGAGTGCTGCCTGCTGACGTCGGGCCCGCGCACCAACCCATGGTTCCAGGAGGCGAGCAACCGGGTGATCGAAGCCGGCGACATGGTGGCCTTCGACACCGACATGGTCGGCCCCCTCGGGTACCTGGCCGACATCTCGCGCACGCTGGTGTGCCCCGGTAAGGCGCCGACGGCCGAGCAGCGCACGTTGTATGACATCGCCCAGGACCAGGTCCTCACCAACATCGAACTCATCACGCCGGGCCTCTCGTTCAAGGAGTTCGGGGAGAAGTGTTGGCCGGTCCCCGACGAGTACGTGCCGAACCGGTACATGATGATGATCCACGGTGCAGGCATGGTCGACGAGTACCCGACGGTCGCGTACGCAGCCGACTACGCCGACTGGGGCTACGACGGCGTGTTCGAGGAGAACATGGTGGTGTGCGTCGAGAGCTTCATCGGCGCCGTCGGCGGGAGCGAAGGCGTCAAGCTCGAACAGCAGGTGTTGATCACCGCGACGGGTGCGGTACCGATGTCGAGTGATCCGATGATCGACGCCCTCCGCGCCTAACCCCACTCCCCACCCCCACCCCCACCTGGAACTTTGTCGCTGCGAGGTCGCTGAGCGACCCGCGAGCGACGAAGTTGCCGTTCGGTGCAGGGCGGATATGGTCCCTGCACGGCTTCCCCCGAGGTTCTTGTGTTCCGTTCGGAGGTTGCCATGCCCACCTTTCACCCTGCCCTCACCACCTGGCTCTGCGCTCATCACGGAGTCGTGCCCACCGGAGAGCTTCCCGCTCTCGGCATCACCACCGGCCATCGCAAAGCGATGCTGCGGGCAGGCGAGCTCATCGTCGAGTGGGAGGGGGTCTACCGGCATGCGCTGTGGCCCGCCACGCTTCTGTCGCGGAGCGCCGCGCTCTGTGCCGCCGACCCAACGATCGTGATCGCCTGCGGAGGCGCGGCCAAGTTGTGGACGTATCGACGATGCTCCCATCTGGATCTCCACGTCACCGGGACCGGGACCGGCCTGCGCTTCATCGGCGACACGGTTCACCATCGATGCCCGATCATGCCAGCCGATCACGTCCACCAACGCGATGACGGAATCCGTGTCACGAGCCCAGCCAGAACCGTGTTCGATCTGTCCAAACACCTCCGACCGATCGATCTCGAAAGTGTCATCGAACAAGGGCTCCGACGGTTGCAGTTCGACGTGCCGACGCTCTACGCGGTCGGAAACCTCTTGTGTCGACAAGGCCGGGCGGGCTCCGCGAACTTCGCCGCAGTGCTTTTGTCGAGGCCGACGTGGCGTCGGTCCGCAGACTCACACCCCGAAATCGAACTTCGGCGTGCGCTCGATGCCGTGGGGGTGCACCTCGAACCACAGGTCTCGTTGGTGCTCTCTGATGGACAAACCGTTCATCCCGATCTCGGTGATCCCGTGGCCCGGTTCTACATCGAGATCGATGGCATGGAGTGGCACGGACCCCGGCTCGCTCGCCTGTACGACCGGCACCGCGACCGCAAGGCGCGCCTCGTCGGCGCGCGAATTGAACGTGTCGGTACTGATGAAGTCGACGCGATGCTTCCATCCCTCATCGATGCATTGGCGACCGCCTACCGCCAGCAACGAGCTTTGTCGCTCCGGGGTCGCTGAGCGACCCCGGAGCGACAAAGTTCCGGATGGGGCGGAGGTGGAGGCTCACGTCTTGAGGACGCGGCCCTCCACGACCGGTGCGACCGGCGAGTTGGCGGTGATGTAGCCGATGACGATGTCGAGGAGCGCGTCGCCCGGCTGCAACACGTTCGTGCCGCCGGCGAGGGCTGTGTAGCCGTCGCCTCCGGTGAACATGAAGTCGTTGGTGACGATCCGTACCTCGTCGGTCGGGCCGACCGGTGTCAGCGTGCCCGATGTGCCGTCCGGCGCGCGCTGCACGCTGTCGACGACCGGCACCGTGCCGCTGCAGTGATAGCTGACGACCAGGCCGGAAACCTGCGGGAACCGCCCGGTGCCACCGGCGAACGCCGGATCACATGCCGGCTGGAACCCGTTGGTGAGGGCGGTCACGAGCTGGGCGCCGGTGACCGTCTCGATCACCGTGCGGTTGCCGAAGGGGAGGACGGCGAAGACCTCGCCCCAGGTGATCTCGCCGGCCGCCTCGCTGGCGCTCGGTGGCGTGACGAGGATGTCCTGGCGCAACCCGCCGGAGTTGGTCAGTGCCGCGTCGACCCCGGGGTACTTCAGCCGCATCGCGTCGCCGACGATGTTGCCCATCGCCGATTCGTTGAGCCGGGTCAGGTCACGGCGGATGTCGATCGACTGGGTTCCGATCACCTGGTTGCGCAACACCGCAGT
>JAYVOI010000231.1:0-9443 GCA_043758005.1 Ilumatobacteraceae bacterium | reverse complement strand
GGCGGCCTCGCCCTGCTCGCGCACCCGTTGAGCGGCGAGCGCGACAACATCGGCATCGGGGTCCCATGTCCCCTTGGAACCGTCGGTGCAGATGAGGTGGTGCACGACGCACCCTGCCGCCGCCCACTTGGCCAGCGTCGCCCCGCATCCGAACTCGACGTCGTCGGGATGCGCGCCGATTGCCAGCGCCGTCGACGGCACCTCCAGATTGTGGGTGAACGCGCCGCGTTCTAGCGCAGGTTGCCCTGGTTCGTTTGCAGCCATGTCGGTAGCACTTCCTGCACGAGTGGGTGGGTGAGATCGGTCGGCGTGTCGATGTCGAGCGCCAGCAGTGGGTCGCGGCGCACGCGAACACACAGGCCGGCGGCGATCGCCGACCCGAGGTGTCGCCGGAAGGAGCCGGGACCGTAGGCGAACTGGAACTCCATCGTGGTCGGGAGTGCGGCCACGTTGGTGCCGTCGCCACGTCGGTCCGGCACGAGCGTCAAGGTGCCGGGCTCGGTCAGCGCGGCGAGGGAGTGCGCCCGTGGCAGGTCGCCGTGGGCCACGATCACGTCGGTCACGCCCGACTCGCGCAAGGCGATGATGCTGTTGTTGACCGCGGCGTTCAAGCCGACCCCAGGGTGCCACAGCACCGACGCACCGTGCTCGCCCGCCCATGCCGCCACCTGCTCGTCGTCGCAGGCGACGTACGTGGGCAACTCGCCGGCGGCTGCCAGCACACGTGCCGACATCCACCGCGCCAGGCGTTCGCGATCGGCGTCAGCCACGACGGCGGAGAGCCGCGCTTTGGCGTTGGTGAACGCCTTGACCGGAACGAGGACGACGGCATTCACTCCTGGCATCGTAGGCACCTACGCTGTCTTCATGCCGATCAACGTTGCCGTCATCGGCGCAGGTTCGTGGGGCACGACGGTGGCGGCACTCGCGGCCATCAACACCCCGACCATCCTGTGGGCGCGGCGGCCGGAGCTGGCGGCACAGATCAACGACGCCCACGTGAACGGCGACTACCTGGCCAGCTACATGTTGCCCGAGCAGTTGCGGGCCACCAGTTCGTTGGAGGAAGCGGTCAGCCACGCCGACGTGCTGGTGATGGCGGTGCCGTCGCACGGGTATCGCGACGTGGCCGCCGAAGCGGCGCCGTTCCTGCGCCCGTGGGTGCCCGTCGTGACGCTGACGAAGGGGATCGAGCGCAGCTCGCGCAAGCGGATGAGCGAGGTCACCAGCGACGAGATGCCGGGCCACCCGGTCGCCGTGCTGACCGGACCGAACCTGGCCAAGGAGATCCTCGGCGGTCAGCCGGCGGCCAGCGTGGTCGCGATCGACGACGAGGTGATCGCTGCCGAACTGCAGCGCATCTTCAGCCGGCCGAGCCTGCGCATCTACACCAACCCCGATGTCGTCGGGTGTGAGGTCAGCGGGGTGGTGAAGAACGTGATCGCCATCGCCAGCGGGATGGCCGAGGGCATGGGCTTCGGCGACAACACGCGAGCCACCATCATCACGCGCGGTCTCGCCGAGATGACCCGACTCGGCATGGCGATGGGCGGGCAGGCCACGACGTTCTCGGGACTGGCGGGCATCGGCGACCTGGTCGCGACGTGCTCGTCGAAACAGAGCCGCAACAACACCGTCGGGCTGCAGCTGGGTCAGGGTCAGAAGATCGAAGATGTGCTGGCCTCGATGAGCATGGTGGCCGAGGGGGTGAAGAGCTCGCCCAGCGTGCTCGACCTCGCTCGCCGGTTCGGGGTCGAGATGCCGATCACCGAGCAGGTCGTGGCCGTGTGCCATCACGGTCGCACTGCGGCCGAGGCGCTCGGCGCGTTGATGCAGCGCACCCGCAAGAGCGAGCTGGAATGAGCCGGCTTGCGGGCGCCTGCTCGTGACGACCACGGGAGTTGTCGGTGCCCGGTGGCGAGCCACGGTCACCGAATGGGGTGCCGTGGAGCCGTGGGACGGCTCGAAGACGGTCGACTGGTTCGTCGCTGCCGACGACCGGTGGCACACGCCACAGCACGAGACCTCCACGCGACAGACCCGTGTCAGTGGCACGCCGGTCGTCGAGACCAAGGTGCGAATCCCCGGCGGCGATGTCGTGCAGCGCGTCTATTCCGTGGCTGACGGCGGGGGCATGACGATCATCGAGGTGACCAACGACTCGTCGCTGCCGATCGCCGTCGCGTTCACGGGCGGTCGGTTGCTGACCCGTCGGCCCCCGACGTTGGTGCCGCCGCAGGGGATCGAGCTGCCGGCCGACGCCGTGATGCACCCGATCGGCCATCGGTCCACGGTGACCGTGGCCCGTGCCCACGGCGCGGCCGCCGCGTTGCCGGAGTCGTTCCCGTCGGCCGACCAGGTCACCCACGGATGGCTCACCCAGACGCAGCGCGCCAGCCGGCTGCAGTTGCCGGATGCCGCGCTGGCCGAGGCGGTCACCACCGCTCGGTGCGAACTGCTGCTCAACGGGCCGGCCTCGACGCAGCCCGTCGACCCGGCGACGTTCATCCTCGGCGTCGCCGAACTGGTCCGCCTCGGCGACACTCCATCGATCTGGGTGCCAGACATCGCGACCCAGCTGGAGCTCCTGGCGCGCCGTGGCGCCCAGATCGGCGATGGGGGGACCGCCGCGGGTGCGATCGAGGCTGCGGCGCGGGTGCTGCACGCCGCGGGCGAGCATCGGGCAGTGGCCGACCTGCGCAAGATGAACCTCCCGACGCCGGTTGAGCGCGTCGATCAACAGCCGGTCGAGCCTGCGCTCGTACCCTCGTGGGTCGAGCATCAATTGGTCGTCTCCGACGAGTTCGCCGCTCAACTCATGCCTCGCCCGTTCCCGGCGACCTGGCTGGGCATCGACTTCGAAGCCCACGGGCTGCCGATCGGGTTGGCGTCGACACTGTCGTTCGCCGTCCGCTGGCACGGCGACCGCCCCGCCGTTCTGTGGGAGGTCACCGGCCCGCCGATGCCGCTGGCCCACGACACGTGGAGCACCGGCCAACTGTCGGGGGAAGCGTTGTGGCCGCCCGTCACGCTCGCCGCGCCGCCGAGCACGTCGTTCAGCTGAGGTCGGCCGCGCTGGCTACGGCTCGAGGATGGCGGGATCGCCGGTGCGGATGCCGCCCGGCTCCAGCACGGTCGCGTACACCCGGCTCACTGGCCCGCGCTGGTGGTGCATCACCGTGAAGTCGCCGTCGATGAACCACCGCGTGTTCGTGTTGCACGGCAGGGCGTAGCAGCTGACCTCGCACAGCACCTCGCCGACGCGCAGTCGCACGCCAGCGCGCACTTCGGCCCATGGCAGACCGGTGATCGTGATGTTCTCGCCGGCCCGACCGGGCGCCAGCGGATGCCCGGCGGCGCGGAAATCGTCGATCACCTCGGCGCTCCAGATGCACAGCGCCTGCCACGGGCGACCGTGGTGCAAGCGGGTGGCCTGGCGATCGCCGACCAAGCCCTTCCATGTCACCTCGGCAGCGTCGATTGGCAGCTTTGGCAGCCCGCCCAACGAGACGCTGAGCTGCGTCACGGTGCCTTCGGTGCGGCTGGGAAGTTGGCCGGCAGCGCGCAATGCCGGGCCTGCCGACGTCCACGACGACCAGGTTGCGTTGAGGTCGGCCTCCACATCACCGGTGGGAGGCGGTGGCCGGAAGGGCTCGATCGTGCCGGCATCGCGACCCTCGGCGTAGAGGTCGAAGATCTCGTCGGCGAACCGCACGGTGCGCTTGGCGTCGGTCTCGGTGAACCGATGTGGCCCGATGGCGTACATCTGTTCAGGCTAGATCAGGCACCGTAGGCTGGCGGGGTGACCGCCGTGGAAGCTGACCCGTTCGCCGATCTGCGCCTGACGGAGTGGACGTCGTGCGGCGGATGCGCCGCCAAGTGGGGCGCCGCCCTGTTGACCGACATGGTGCGCGACATGCCGGCCGGTGTCGACCCGTCGCTGCTGGTCGGCCTAGCGCCGTTCGACGACGCGGCGATCTACGAGATGGCGCCCGGCGTCGCCCTGGTCAGCACCACCGACTTCTTCCCGCCGCTGGTCGATCATCCCAACGACTTCGGGGCGATCGCCGCGGCCAACGCGTGCAGCGACGTGTTCGCGATGGGCGGCCGGGTGGCGATCGCCGTCAACATCGCCGCCTTTCCCGAGCACTTCCCGCGCGAGGCGATCGTGGCCATATTCGACGCTGCGGCCGTGGTCGTCGCCGAAGCCGGCGGCACGATCGCCGGTGGCCACACGATCCGCAACCCCGAGCCGATCTTCGGCTTGGCCGTGCAGGGCGTGGTCGATCCGGCCAAGGTGTTCCGCAAGGGTGGCGGCCGGCCTGGCGATGTGTTGATGCTCAGCAAGCCACTCGGCACCGGGCTGGCGCTGGCAGGGGGTTCGGCCACCGACAAGGTTGCGGCCATCGCCGGCATGCGCCGCCTGAACCGCACCGCTTCGGAGGAACTGCAGTCGCTGGGCAGCGCGGTGCACGCCGCCACCGATGTGACCGGATACGGATTGGCGGGGCATGGTTGGGAGATGGCCGAGCGCGGTGGTGTGCAGGTGCTGATCGACACCGACGGGTTGCGCACGTACCCGGGCGCGCTCGACGCCGCGGTGCGCGGCGTCCGTACCGGCGGCGACCCGCGCAACCGCGACTATGTGGCCGGCAACATGCGCTCGACGGCCGCGGCAGCGGGCGAAGCGCTGTGCATGGATCCGCAGACCTCGGGCGGGTTGCTGGCCGCGGTCGATCCGGCGGCGGTGTCGTCGCTGTCCGAGATGTGGTGGCGGGTCGGCGAGGTCGCTGCCGGCGACGCGATCATCGTGCTGCGCTGATGGGCGGCCGGGCTCCGACGCGATCGATCGAGAAGGAGTTGTGGGCCGCCGGGCACGATGTGATCGTCGGCATCGACGAGGTCGGCCGTGGCGCGTGGGCGGGGCCGCTGATGGTCGGCGCGGCGGTGCTTCCGCGCGAGCGGCGGGTCAACGGCGTGCGCGATTCGAAGGTGCTCACCGAATCGGGTCGTGAGTTCCTGTTCGACCGCATCGCTGCATGGTGCGATGCGTGGGCCGTGGGCGGGGCGTCGCAGGAGGAGTGCGACGAACTGGGCATGGCCGAGGCGCAGCGACTGGCGACGCGCCGGGCGCTGAGCGCGCTGGGCGTCACGCCCGATGCAGCGGTGGTCGACGGCAAGTGGAACTTCGTCGGTGGCGGGGTGGCCCATGTCGAGATGCGCGTGAAGGCCGACCTGCACTGCCTGTCGGTGGCCGCGGCGTCGATCCTCGCCAAGGTGACACGCGATCGCATCATGCGTGAGCAGGCCGAGCACTACCCGCCGTGGAGCTTCGACTCCAACAAGGGATACCCGTGCCCGGTGCACAAGGCCGCGCTGCAGGCCTATGGGCCGTCGGCGATCCACCGGCGCACGTGGGTCTTCATGGACCACTACGTGCCATGGCCGGGTGTGCCCCGTCGCATCATCGCCGAGCAGCCGACGCTGTTCTGAGATGAGCGATCAGGTGCACGACGTGCTGATCGTCGGCGGCGGGTTGGCCGGCTTGCGCTGCGCCGAAGTGTTGGCCGCCGCAGGCCTCGACGTGGTCGTGCTGGAGGCGCGAACCCGCGTTGGCGGGCGGGTGTTCAGTCACCACTTCAGCGACGGACAGACGTGTGAACGCGGCGCGGAGTTCATCGATTCGAATCACGCCGAGGTGCTGGCGCTTGCGGCCCGCCTGGGGCTGACGCTGACCGACCGCTCCGCTGACCTCGATCCCGCGGCAACCCTGATCGATGCCGGCGGCCGAGCCGTGCCGATGTCGATGCATGCTTCGATCCAGCCCGACATGGCCCGGTGGCTGGATGCCGTCGCTGCGGTGGGGGATGACGACGCTGACGAGTGGGGCAACCTCGCCGACCTCATGCACTCGCTCGATCTGTCGGTGTTGTCGCGGCTGGCGATCGGCCGCCACATTCGTACCGAGTACATGCTGCCTCCGGAAGAAATCGGCCAACGCTTCGCCGGCAGGCTGACGCGTTTGCAAGGTGCGGGGAGGGCGGAGTGCCATCGGGTCGTCGGCGGCAATGACCAACTCGCCACGGGATTGGCTGCACGGCTCGGCGATGCGGTGCGGACGGGCGTCGTCGTGCAATCCATCGATGCCGACGCGGGCGTGATCCGCCTGACGACCGGCGAGACGATGTCGGCGGCGACGATCGTTGCCGCCGTGCCACTGCCTGTGTTGTCGCGCCTGTGGCCGGCGATGCCGTTGGAGCTCGGCGCAGTCGGGTATGGGGTGGGCGGCAAGCTCAGCGTGCAGTTCGACCGGCGGATATGGCGCGACTACGCCAGCAGTGGCGAGGTGCTGACCGAGCGGGCATGGGGTCATCTGTGGGAGACGACCGACGATCAGGCCGGCGACCGCGGCGTGTTGACCGACCTGTTGTCGTCGCACGACGGCGCGGCCTTCGTCGCGCTCCCGGAGGCCCCTGATCGCCTGGTCGCCGAGATCGACCGGCTGTTCCCGGGTGCGAAGGGGTTGGCGGGCGAGCGGGTGCACACCGATTGGACAAACGATCCATTCAGCCTCGGCTCCTACAGCTGCTTCGGGCCTGGTCAACTGGCCGCGGCGATGCCGTTGTTGCGCGTGTCGCACGGCCGACTGCGGCTCGCGGGCGAGCACACCGACGAGTTCAGCGGGTTCATGGAGGGTGCATTGCGTAGTGGCGCCCGGGTGGCGGCGACGATCACGGGGTGACCCCTGTCTCAGTCGGCGTCCGAATTTCGCCGGTCCTCCTCGGGGCGTCGTTCGTAGAATCGTGACGTGCAGCGATCGGGCGGGGCGGAGTCAACCGGCCACGTCGATCACCTCGGTCACCTCGATCACTTCGGGTCGGGCGAGTGGGCGATGACGACCGCCGTCGCCGCGATGTGGGGCAGTTCGTTCCTGTGGATCGCCATCGCCATCGATCACGTCGAGACCGGTGTCGTGCCCTTGGGGCGATGCGTGTTCGGCGCACTGGTGTTGGCGATGTTCCCGGCGGCACGCCGCCGCATCGATCGACAGGATTGGGCCCGGTTCGCAGTGCTGTCGGCGCTGTGGATGGCCATCCCCTTCCTCCTCTATCCGATCGCCGAGAGCACCGTGAGCTCGTCGATCACCGGCATGATCAACGGTGGGCTGCCGGTGGTCAGCTCCGTCGTCACCGCCTTCTGGTTGCGTCGTGCGCCGTCGGCGTTTCGGATGATCGCCGTGCTGGTCGGCTTTGCCGGGATCGCCCTGATCTCGATCACCTCGGTCGATGAGGGCACATCGGCCGACGTGAAGGGGGTCGTGCTGCTGGGGATCGCCCTGCTCTGCTACGCGGTTGCCGCCAACCTGGTGCGACCGATGCAACGCAAGTACGGCTCGCTGGCTCCGATGCTGTGGATGGCCGTCATCGCTGCGGTGATGTCGCTGCCGTATGGCGTCGTCGGCCTGGTGCGGGGCGGGATGGACCTCGAGGCGCTCGGTGCGCTCTTGATGCTGGGGGCCATGGGTACTGGCATCGCCTTCGCCCTGTACGGCGTGCTGCTGACCAAGGCAGGCACCGTGCGCGGCATGATCGGCATCTTCTTCACGCCGATCGTCGGCACGATCCTGGGTGTGGCCGTGCGGGGCGATTCGCTGCATGCGGCTGCCGTGGTGGGCATGGGGATCGTGATCGTCGGCGCGGTGATGGTCAGCCGCCCCGAGCCGGATCACGCTCTAGCGAGAGGCGGCCTCCAGGGCCTGTGCGAGGTCGGCGACCAGGTCAGCCGCTGACTCGATCCCGACCGACAGCCGCAGCAGGTTGTCGGGAACCTCCAGCGGCGATCCGGCGGCCGACGCATGCGTCATGTGGCCGGGATGCTCGATCAGGCTCTCGACTGCGCCGAGCGACTCGGCCAACACGAACAACTCCGTCGCCGCGGCCACTCGCAACGCGGCCTCGAGCCCGCCGCGCAAGGTGAAGCTGACCATCCCGCCGAAGTCGCGCATCTGCTTGGCGGCGGCGGCATGGCCGGGATGATCGGGGAGCTGTGGGTACAACACGCGCTCGACGGCCGCGTGGCCGACCAGGAGATCGACCATCGAGCGGGCGTTGGCGCAGTGTCGCTCCATGCGCACGGCCAACGTCTTCACGCCGCGCAACACCAGATAGCAGTCGAACGGCGCGGGCACTGCGCCGGCGGCGTTCTGCGTGAAGGTCAGCCGTCCGGCCAGATCGTCGTCGTCGAGGGCCAGGAAGCCGCCGACCACGTCGCTGTGCCCGCCGAGGTACTTCGTGGCCGAGTGCACGACCACGTCGGCCCCCAGTGACAGCGGTTGCTGAAGGAACGGCGTGGCGAAGGTGTTGTCGACACAGACCAACGCGCCGTTGGCGTGGGCGATCTCGCAGATCGCCTCGATGTCGAAGCAGCGCAGCAGCGGATTGGTCGGCGTCTCCAGCCACACCAGCTTGGTGTCGCTCGGCCAGTCCGCCGCCAACCGGTCGGTGTCGATCAGGTCGACCGCCGTCCAGGTCAGTGCGGTGTGCACCTTGGAGATCAGCCGGAACGTGCCGCCGTACGCGTCGTTGCCGAGCAGCACCCGGTCGCCGCCTTGCAGCAGGCGCAGCACGTTGTCCTCGGCCGCCAACCCACTGGCGAACGCCAAGCCGTGGCGGCCACCCTCCAGCGACGCGACACACGTCTCCAGCGCGGCCCGAGTCGGGTTACCACTTCGTGAGTACTCGAACCCCTTGTGGCCGCCGACGCCGTCCTGGGCGAACGTCGTGCTGAGGCTGATCGGTGTGACCACAGCGCCTGTGACCGGGTCGGGCTCCTGACCGGTGTGCACGGCGCGCGTCTCGAAGCCCCACGACGACTGCTCTTCGAACTCACCCATTCGCAACCGCCTCGAAGTAGGTCAACAGATCGGTTCGGGTCAGCACGCTGAGTGGCCGCCCACCCGACAGCACCAGCAGCGCCGGCGCCTTGTCGAGCATCTCCACCGCTAGTGCCACCTTCTGCCCGACGCCGATGGTCGGCAGCTTGGGGCTCATCACCTTTTCGACCGCGGTGTCCATCACCGACGGGTCGCGGTACACCGACTCCATCAGGTCGAGTTCGTCGACCGAGCCCGACACCTCGGCGTTGGCGAACGGCGGCGTGTTCTTGCACACCGGGAGTTGGCTCACGCCGTTGGCGCGCATCACCTCGATCGTCTGGCGCACGGTGTCGCCGGGGTTGACGTACAACAGCGACGGGGTGTTGCCCCGCGTTTCGAGCACGGCAGCGATGCACTGATCGCACTCGCGCACGAACCCGAAATTGGCCATCCAGTCGTCGTTGAACAGGCGCGACAGATAGCCCCGCCCGCTGTCGGGGTTCAACACCACCACGATGTCGTCTGGCTCGGCGCGCCGGGCCACCTGCAACGCCGCGGCCACAGCCAG
>JAYVOI010000230.1:0-4074 GCA_043758005.1 Ilumatobacteraceae bacterium | reverse complement strand
CAGCGCTGGCGACAGCCTCGATGGCGCCGAGGATCGGCGGGCCGCAGGCACCGTAGATCGCGGTCACGTCAGGGTTGGCCGTGAGGATGTCTTGCGCTGCGTTCAGACGCTTGGTCTGGTCGCAGTCGGTCGGGAGCGAGGCGACGATCGTGAAGCCATCACCGAGACCGGTCTTGAATCCGTCGACACGCTGTTGCAGCGACGGTGCGCCGGCCACGCCTTCCAGGATCGCCACGGTGTCGCCCGCCTTCAGTTGGCTGGCGAGGTACTTCCCGGCGAGCACGCCGCCTGCGAGGTTGTCGGTGGCGACCAGCGCTGTCTTGCCGTCCCAACCGGGAATGTCGTTGTCGACGAGGATCACCTTGATGCCGCCGTCGACGGCCTTCTGCAGGGCGTCCTGCACATTGGGACTCGTCGGTGTGATGACGATGGCTTTCCCGCCCTGAGTGATCATCGACTCGATCGCGGCGATCTCACCTTCGTCATCGGTGCCGCTGGTGCCTTGGGCGAAGATCAGTTCAGCCTCGGGATGATCCGCGTTCCATGTCTTCGCGGCATCGACCATCGTGTCGTAGAAGTCGACCGGGAACTTGGTGATGAAGCCGATCTTGCTGGTGCCTCCAGCAGCGGCCGTGGTGGGCGCCGCCTCGGTGGCTGCCGGGGCGGCCTCGGTGGCAGTCGGTGCTTGGGTTGCTGCCGGCGCGGCTTGGGGCGCTGCGCGCCCACGATCCTCGGCTCGCCGAGGCGGCCGCCCTCCTGCACGTCTCGACCACGGAGACCTGGTTCCGCACCGTGCTCAGCCCCCGCGACCCAGAGGTCGAACTCACCCAGTCCTGAGTTCCGCCGCAGGGCCCGCAACTTTGTCGCTCGGAGGTCGCTGAGCGACCTGGGAGCGACACGGTTCGAGTGAAAAGTCGCATACCTTGGGGCCAATGACGAATGAGATCGCTGACCGCTACCGACGAGTCGCCGATGGGTTCACCCGCCGGGCCACCGCTGTGCCGTCGGAGTCATGGGACAACCCGGCGCCGTGCGATGGGTGGCTGGCCCGCGACGTCGTCGGGCACCTCGTCGAGTGGGTTCCACCGTTCCTGCACGATGGCTCCGGCGTGGAGTTGCCGACCGGCCCGTCGATCACCACCGACCCCGAAGGCGCCTGGTCGACCATGAACGACGCGATCCAGGCCCTGCTCGATGATCCGCAGCAGGCCGGCCGCACCTTCAGCCATCCGCAAGTCGGCCAGCACCGCCTCGAGGAGGCGATCGGGATGTTCATCCTCAGCGACGTCCTGATTCACACCTGGGACCTCGCCCGCGCCACTGGTCTCGACGAGACGCTGGAGTCGACGGAGGTGGCGATGCTGTTCGAGGGCATGCAGGGCATCGACGAGATGCTGCGCCAGAGCGGCCACTACGGCCCGAAGGTCGACATCGCCGAGACCGCCGACCTGCAATCGCGGCTGATCGCGTTTGTCGGCCGTCAGCCCTGATCGTCGGTGGCGAACTTGGCGCGCATCGGCAGTGAGGTGCGCCACAACCCGTCGTAGTCGCGCAAGGCTGCGGCAACCGCCGGTGCGGTCGGCACCAGGCCGATCTCGCCGACTCCCTTGATCCCATACGGCGACTTCGGCTGCGGCACCTCGACCAGTTCCACGTCGATCTGCGGCACGTCCTTGGCACGCAGGATCCCGAGCGACCGCAAGGTCATGTTGGTCGGGAAGCCGGTCTCGGGGTCGGACGGAAAGTCTTCGGTCAGGGCGTAGCCGAGACCCATGTGCACGCTGCCTTCGATCTGGCCCTCGCACAGGTTCGGGTTGACCGCCTTGCCGACGTCGTGGATCGCCACGACCCGCTCGACGTTGCCGGTGTCGCGATCGACGATGACGAGTTGCGTCGCGTAGCCGAATGCCGCGTGGATCGTGGGATTGGGGTAGTCGGGATCACCGAGGTGCTGCGTCCAGTCGACCAGATGCTCGCCCTCGTAGTCGACGTCGTGTTGGCAGCCACCGGCCAGTGCGGCCACGCAGGCATTGCGAACGGATCCCGCCGCCATCAGGGTGCCCCGCGACCCGGTGGTCTGGCCGAAGCCGAGGTTGCGCGTGGTGTCGACGATCACCTCGATGCGGTTCGGGTCGATGCCCAACTCCTGGGCGGCGACCTGCAGCGCCACGGTGTGCACGCCCTGACCCATCTCGGTCCAGCCATGGCGCACCTCGACCACCCCGTCGGTACGGAACCGCACCACGGCCCGGCACAGCTCGCGGAACCCGTTGCCGAGGCCGGAGTTCTTCAACCCCAGCCCGAGCCCGACCGCCTTGCCGGCGGCGCGGGCCGAGTCGTAGTGCGGCTTGATCGCGTCGAGGCACACCTCGGCGCCGCCGCATCCATCGTCCATGATCTGGCCCGGGCCCCACACCTCGCCGGGGTGGATCACGTTGCGCTTGCGCATCTGCCACCCATCGATGCCGACCTTCTCGGCCAGGCGATCGATCACACCCTCCATCGCAAACTGCGCCTGATTGGCGCCGAACCCTCGGAAGGCACCACAGATCGGGTTGTTGGTGCGCACGGCAACAGCGCTCACGTCGATCGCGGGCACGTGGTACGGGCCACTGGAGTGACCAGCGGCGCGCTCGAGCACCTTCATCCCCACGCTGGCGTAGGCGCCACTGTCACCGACCGCGCGCACCCGCAGCGCAGTCAGGCGACCCTCGGCATCGCAGCCCGCCCAGTACTCGAGGCGGATGGGGTGACGCTTGGCGTGCATCCGCAGGCTCTCCTCGCGCGACAGCGTGCACTTCACCGGCCGGTCGAGCAGCCACGCGGCGAGGGATGCGTGGGCCTGGTTGCTCATGTCCTCCTTGCCGCCGAACGCACCACCGTTGGAGACGAGCGTGACGGTGATCTGGTCGTTGCCGATCGCCAACATGCGGGCGATGTCGTCGCGGTCGTCCCACACGCCCTGGCCGCCGGAGTACACCTGCAGATGGCGTGCACCCCCGACGCCGGCCGGCACGGCGAGCGTGCTCTCCGGCTCGAGGAAGGCCTGCTCGATGCGCTGCGTCTGGAACACCTCGTGCACCGTGTGCGCCGCGCCGGCCAGGCCGGCGTCGACGTCGCCACGTGCGTAGTCGCTGACGCTGAGCACATTGGTGTCGGTGCCCCAGACCGCGATGGGAGCATCGTCGGCCAGCGCCGCGTCGGGGTCGGTGACCGGAGTGAGCACGGCGTAGCCGACCTCGACCAACTCCGCTGCGTCGCGTGCCAGTTGCCGGGTCTCGGCAACGACGATGGCCAGCACGTCGCCGGCGTAGCTCGTGCGGCCCCCGATGGGGATCATCACCGGCCAGTCCTTGTGGATGATGCCCACGCGGAGCTCGCCGGCGATGTCGGCGGCGGTGAACACCGCCATCACGCCGGGAGCAGCAGCCGCGGCAGCGGTGTCGATCGACACGATGTCGGCCCGCACATGATCAGTGAGATGCAGCGCAGCGTGCAGCATGCCCGGCACACGCATGTCGTCGATGTAGTCGCGATCGCCCAAGGTCAGTTCGCCGGCCTCGTACTTGGCACCCGAGCCACCGACGGTCGCCGACAACGCTGGTTCGAACTGCTTGCCCTTGGCGACCGCGTCGATGGCCTCGAGGATCTTCACGTACCCCGTGCAGCGGCACAGGTGGGCGCCGAGGTGGCGGGCCATGTCGCTCGGCTGCAGGTCGGCGCCCTTCTTGTCGATCTGGGCTTTGGCGCGCATCACGATCCCCGGGATGCAGAACCCGCACTGCAGGCCGCCGCACGCGGCGAAGGCGTCGGCGAACGCCTCACGCTCCTGCGGCGCGACACCTTCCAACGTCAACACCGTCTTGCCAGCGGTCTTGGCCACGGACTGCTGGCAGCTGACGATCGCCTTGCCATCGATGTGCACGGTGCAACAGCCACACTGCCCTGACGGCGAACACCCGTCCTTCGGCGAGGTGACATCGAGCTCCTCGCGAAGCGCGGCAAGTAGGTGCGGATGATCGTCGCGAACGGCGACCGCCTTGCCGTTGAGGACGAACTCGATGGTCACGATTT
>JAYVOI010000229.1:0-9496 GCA_043758005.1 Ilumatobacteraceae bacterium | reverse complement strand
GCGGCGAGCGGCTGGCGCGGTACAAGAACCCGTCGAAGATCCTCTTCGTCGACGAACTGCCGCGCAACGTCAGCGGCAAGTTGCTACGCCGCTCGCTGTCGTAGCGCGACGACCGGTTGGCGTCGCATCGTCGACGCCACCAGGAACCCGCCGAACAACACGGCGATCCCGATCAACAGCGTGACCGAGAATGCGGTGTTCTTGCCGAGCCGCCCGGCGAGGGTGCCGCTGGCCGACAACACGATCGTGCCGGCTGCGATCAGCAGGTTGCCGACGACGAGTTGGCCCGGGGAGGCGCCGCCACGGCGCACGCCCGGCAGCGCCGGCTCGCGGTGTCGCGCCAAGCGGTAGGCGCTCCACAACGCGCCGACGACGATCACCAGTGCGGCAACACCTGACCCGACGGCAGCGAGCACGCGTGGCGCGACACCGAACACGTCCTTGCCGGTCGGCAGCTCCGTTCCCCTCACGCCGATACGCGTCGGGGCGAACAGCACGACACCTGCGCTGAGACCGCTGAGCAACACGAGCCACGATCGCACGCGGTCCCCGACCGCCCGTCCGGCCAGCAGGTAGACCGTGCCGAGAGCGAGCCACGGAACGTTCAGCACTGCGCCTGCCAAGTAGAAGAGCCGGAACGTTGCCAGGCTCCAGCCGACCACGGCGGCCCACCACAACGCCCCGGCCCCGAGCGCGAACAGCGCCAGCGAAACGGAATAGGCCATGTCGTGCGGACGACGCCTGCGCAGCCACCGATCGAAGGTGCTCAACGCGAACCCGATTGCGACCAGGGTCGCGGCGGCGGCCAGCGCGGCGTTCATCGCTGCCGACGGTAGCGGGATGGACGCCGGGAGGGAAAAGTTCGGTAAAAGTTCGGGCCGCGAGGCCCTGCTGCTTTGTGAACGTGTGCACGAGTGCCTAACGTTTGTCCCAGCTATGGCTCCCGAACGCGCTCGCCGACGCATCCCCGATGCGACCGTTGCCCGGCTCCCCGTGTATCTGCGGATCCTCACCGAGCAAGGTGACGAGGGTGTCGACAACATCTCCTCCGAGCGACTAGCGGAGTTGGGTGGCGTCAATGCCGCCAAGGTCCGCAAGGATCTCAGCTACCTCGGCAGCTACGGCACGCGCGGTGTCGGGTACGAGGTCGCCTATCTCGTGTACCAGATCCGACGCGAGCTCGGCCTGACTCACGACTGGCCGGTCGTCATCGTCGGCGCCGGCAACCTCGGCCAAGCCCTCGCTGGTTACGGCGGTTTCAGTGAGCGCGGCTTTCCCGTCGCCGGCATCGTCGACATCGACGACGGCAAGGTCGGCTCGGTGCTCAGCGGCGTGCGCGTTCGCCACATCGACGAGCTTCCCCAGATCGTCCAGACCAAGCGGGTCAGCATCGGTGTCGTGGCCACCCCGGCCAGTGCAGCCCAAGATGCCGCCGATCGACTGGTCCGCGCCGGAGTCACCAGCATCTTGAACTTCGCGCCGATCGTGCTGGCCGTACCGCGGGCGATCGAGGTGCGCAAGGTCGACCTCGCCGTCGAACTGCAGATCCTCAGCTATCACGAGCAGCGCCGAGCCGGCGGCGCCATCCATGCGGTCGGCACCACCCGACCGGCGAGCGCGTAGGCGGCTGCGATGTCCATCGTGGTGATCGGCGTCAACCATCGCACCGGCCCGCTGGCGTTGCTGGAACGCCTCGCCATCCCCGCCGACGCGCAGGGCAAGGCGATCGCCGGGCTCGTCAGCCAGCACAACATTCGCGAAGCAGTGGTGCTCAGCACCTGCAACCGCACCGAGATCTACGCTGTCGCCGAACGGTTCCACGGCGCCTACGCAGACATCCGCGACTTCCTCTGTGATCTGGCGGGCCTCGGCGCCGACGACCTGCACCCTCACCTGTACAGCCAGCACGACGACGCAGCCGTCACCCATCTGTTCGAGGTCGCAGCCGGGCTCGACTCGGCGGTGCTCGGCGAGAGCGAGATCCTCGGCCAGGTGCGTTCGGCGTGGGAATTGGCGCAGGAGGAAGGTGGCACCAAGGCCACGCTCAACCTCCTGTTCCGCCACGCGATCGAGACCGGCAAGCGGGCCCGCACCGAGACGTCGATCGGGCGGGGCACCACGTCGGTCAGCTATGCCGCTGTCGAGATGGCGACGGAACGGCTCGGCTCGCTCGTCGGCAGGCGCGTGCTCGTGGTCGGCGCCGGTGAGATGGGCGAAGGAATTGCCGCCGCGCTGGTTCATGCCGGCGCCAACGACATCGTGGTCGCCAATCGAACCGTCGGGCGTGCCGAGCAACTCGCCGCCCGCATCGGTGGTCGCGTGGTGCCCTTCACCGATCTGCCTGCCGCGCTTGCCGAGGCCGACGTCGTGCTGACGTGCACCGGCGCGGGGAGCACGTTGATCGACTTCCACCTGCTCGAGTCGTCGCGAGGTCGATCCAGCTCGCCGCTGTTGATCGTCGACATCGCTGTGCCACGCGACGTCGCCGCGGAAGTCACCCAACTCGCCGGCGTGACCTTGCTCAACCTCGACGACCTCCGCGACTGGGCGGGCCGCGCCCTGATGCTGCGCGCCGAGGAGGCGCTGCGAGTCAGCGACATCGTCTCCGAGGAAGTGGAGCGCTTCGGGATCGAGGCAACGGCCCGACAAGCCGCGCCGCTGGTCGCCCAGTTGCATCAGCGCGCCGAAGCCGTCCGGATGTCGGAGATCGAGCGCTTCTCCGCCCGCCTGGCGTCACTCGACGACGCCCAACGTGCAGCCCTCGAGGCAGTGACCAAGGGGATCGTCGCCAAGTTGTTGCACACCCCGTCGGTGAAGCTCAAGGACGACGCCGGTACGCCGCAGGGCGAGCGGAACGCCGCCACCGTCCGCGACCTGTTCGACCTCGGCTGAGCCCGATGCCCGGCGACCGGCCGCCGATTCGACTCGCCACGCGCGGCAGTGCGCAGGCCCGAACGCAAGCACAGTCGGTCGCCGACGCCCTGATGGCGGCCCATCCCGGCCGAGCGGTCGAGCTGGTCTTCGTCGAGACGCTCGGTGATCGCACGCAGACTGCCGACGTGCCGCTGCACACCATCGGCGGGCAAGGCGTGTTCACGAAGGAGGTGCAGCAGGCCGTGCTGCGCGGCGACGCCGATCTCGCGGCGCATTCGGCGAAGGACCTGCCATCGGTGACCGCCGACGGCTTGCGGCTCGCGGCGTTCTGCCGGCGGCGCGATCCGCGCGACGTGATGATCGGCGCGACGCTTGCCGACCTGCCGACAGCTGCACAAGTCGCCACCGGGTCGGTTCGCCGCCGCGCCCAGTTGGCTGTGGCCCGACCGGATCTGCAGTTCCTCGACTTGCGCGGCAACATCCACACCCGCCTCGGCAAGGTGCCGCCTGGCGGAGCGATCGTGATGGCCGCCGCAGCGCTGGAGATCCTCGGGCTGACGCACGAGATCGCCGAGTACCTGCCACCCGACTCGTTCGTACCGAGCCCCGGACAAGGCTGCGTCGCCATCGAATGCCGCGCCGACGACAGCGAGATGATCACCACGCTCTCGGCGATCGACCACGAGCCCAGCCGGCTGGCGGTGGAGGTGGAGCGAGCCTTCCTGGCCGAGCTCGGCAGTGGCTGCTCGCTGCCCGTCGGTGCCCACGTCAGCGACGGGGTGCTGACCGCGTTCCTCGCCACGGCCGACGGTTCGCATCACGCTGTCGAGCGCATCACGCTGCCCGCGGCCCACGATCGTGCCGTCGCGGCCGGCGCCGCGCTGGCCCGTTCGATGGGTCACCGGTAGATGCACTCACTGGCCGGCCGCACGATCGTCATCACCCGCTCGGCGGAGCAGTCGATCGAGTCGGCCGAACTCGTCAGCTCGTTCGGCGCCACTCCGGTTGTCGTGCCACTGATCGAGATCGTCGACGAGCCGACGGGGATGGAGGCGTTGCAATTGCTGGACCTGTCAGGCGTCGACTGGATCGTGGTCACCTCTCCGAACGGGGCCCAGCGACTCTCGTCACTGCTGGCTCCTGATGCCGCGACGCCAAAGGTGGCGGCGGTCGGTACGACCACTGCAGCCGCGTTGGCGCGCTGCGACCTCGTGGCCACCACGCAGAGCGCTGTCGGGCTGCTGGAGATCTTCCCGCCGGGCCCGGGCCGGGTCGCGGTGGTGCAGGCTGTCGGTGCCGCACCCACGATGGTCACCGGACTGCGCAACGCAGGCTGGGATGTCGTGGCCATCAGCCCGTATCGCACGGTTTCGGCTACGCCGAGTGACGAACAACGACTCGCCGCGCTGGATGCCGACGCCGTACTGTTGGCCAGCGGTTCCGCTGCCCGCGCATGGGTCGACGTGTTCGGGCAGCACGCCCCACCGGTCGTCGTGGCGATCGGCGAGCAGACCGCGGCCACCGCAGAACGTGCCGGACTCAAGATCTCCGCAATTTCTGCCGATCACTCTGTGTACGGGATGTTGGTCTGCCTTGGCAGGTATCTCCAGGAGCGGACCTAGCATCTAGAGAAGGCTTGCGCCGACGGGAGTTGTACGGAACACGATGACGGGTAGACGGGTTATTGGTCGCTGGCTGCTTGCAGCCGCTGCGAGCGGTTCTCTTGCCGCGCTCGGCATCACCCACGTCGCGGCCCAGAGTGGTTTGCCCACCGGCCTCGCCGTCGGGCCGACGGTCGCCATCGAATCGCAGGCCGGCACGAATCCGTCGGTTTCGAGTGACGGCCGGTACGTCGTCTTCGCCGGTCCTTCGACCACCGAGGGCGACGAGCGGACGAGCACGATCTGGCTGCGGGACCGCTCGAACGGCGGCGAGGTCGAGCTGACCCAACCGCAGCCGGGCATCCGCATCGGCAACAGCACCTTCCCGGTGATCAGTGGTGACGGCTGCTATGTGGCGTTCCTCACGGAGATGCCGCTCGACCTGTTCCGCGACGACGACACCGGCGATCGCTGGGATGTCTACCGCATGAAGCTGCCGACCTGCGGCGGGTCCCTGAACGGCTGGGAGCTGATCTCCACCAATGCCTTCCGCGGCGACGACGCTGCCGCGGCCGACGACGTCGACCCGCGGTACCCGCCGGCGATCTCGGGGGCCGGGGCCGTGATCGCCTACACCCACCAGTTCGACGCCGCCCAGATCGACATGGTCGGCGTCATCGTCGTCGACCTCACCAAGCCGGTCGGCCAGCCCGGCCACGCGTTGCCGGTCGCGGGCACGCCGACCTCGGCGCCCAACACCACGTATCACTACCTCGGCCAGCGCGAGCCGTCGGTGTCGGACGACGGCCAGTACATCGCCTTCACCTCCGACGCCAACTCGGCGAAGGCCGTTCCCGACTGGGGCTCCGGCCCGGTTCCCGGCGAGTTGGCCAGTTCGCAGGTGTTCGTGTGGGATCGGCTCAACCCCGATCCCAACTCCGCCGTCAAGCGCGCCTCGCTCGGGCCCGACAGCACCGTCAACGGCGAGGCGTCGTCACCGGCAATCTCCGCCGACGGCACGTACGTTGCGTTCAGCTCCACCGCCGTGAACCTGGTCATCGGCGCCTCGCTTCCTCCGTGCATCGACAGCTGCCCGCCGCAGATCTACCGGTACAACCGCCTCGACGGCACCATCGTGCTGGTCAGCCGGGAGCCTGCAAGCGTCAACACCCAGATCGTCGGCAGCGACCTCGGAGCAACCCAACCGGCCATCAGCAGCGACGGCAGCCAGATCGCCTTCGTCACCCGCTCGACCAACCTGTTGACCACGCGTCCGGCGGTCGGCGGCGCGGCGACCGACGGCGACATCATGGTTGCCGACGTCGACATCGCCGAGATCCATCGCGCTTCGGTGCTGAACGACGGCGTCACCCCGGCCCCGGCGGCCAATGCCCATCCGAAGCTGTCGGCGACCGGCCGGGTGGTCGTGTTCGACACGCTTGCCGGCGCCGCGTTCAGCCCGCTGGCCGAGCAGGTGCCCAACTCGCTGCGCCAGGTCGTCGGCATCACCCAGCAGCCCCAGTTGTCGATCGCCGACATCGACGTCGGCACCGGGATCGTCGGCCGTCCCACCTTGGAGTGGTTCGTGCGGCTGTACAACGCCGGACCCGGCTCGTTCGTGCCGAACAAGGTCGCCTCGACCAACCCTGACTTCGGCATCACCTTCGGCAACTGCACCGAAGGGTACGCCGTGCCGCCGGGCGGGTCCTGCGGCGTTGCGGTCATCCTCACGCCCAGCGTGGAAGGCAAGCTCAACGGTCTGATCAAGATCTCCGAGACCGGGTTCGGCGCGCTCAACGTGCAGTCGCGGATCACGGGTGCCGGCGGCCTGCCGGCGCTGTCGGCGGATCAGAACAGCTACCAACACTTCGAGACGCAGAAGGTCGGCGACTCCAGCGACACGAACACGTTCACCGTCTCGAACGTCAGCTTGGTACCGGCTTGGGTCACAGCCGTGTCGGTCCAGGGTGCGAACCCCAAGGACTTCCGGGTCGTCAAGACGAAGTGTCGCAACGCCGTGCTCGAGATCAGCGCCGGCTGCACGGTCGACGTCGACTTCAAGCCACTCGAGGCCGGTCATCGGTCGGCAACGATCGTCATCGCCACCGACACCGGCCAGTACACCAGCGTGCTCGTCGACGGGGACTCGCACTACACGCCGACCATCCAGGCCAACGCCACCGACGTGGTCGCCGGGAACGAGATCGGCATCGGCGGCACCGGGTTTGCGCCGAACGCCACCATCACGCTGCTGTGGGCCGACGGGGCCGGGCAGCGCACGACCGTGCAGACCGACAAGGCCGGAAACTTCTTGATCTCCATGGCGGTCGCTGGCAACGAGCGCCCCGGCGATCGCATGCTCGTCGCCCAGACACCCGGCACGGGAACCGACCCAGCGTCGGTCGTGCTGCGAGTGATCTCTCGACCCGTCGACGATCTCGACGCCGCCTCGCCCGACTGGCCCGGAGGCTGACCGAACCGAGTTCCACAACCGCTGGCACCGGAATGGGCCACATGCGCCCATTCCGCGCCCAGCGGTCACACCCGGCGATGTGTGACACCCGCAGTGCACACTCGGCTGATGGACGATCGATTTCGCCACATTGCGGCCCTCGCCGCCACCCAGCACGGCGTCGTGTCGACCGCGCAGTTGCTTGAGCTCGGCGTCGATTCGTCGCCCCGCTGCAAGTGGGAACACAGGGGACTCATCTGTCGGGTCGGGCCGCGATCCTTCGCAATCGTCGGGTCGTTGCCCACGTTTCACCGAGCGGTCGCCTCCGGCCTCGCCGATCTCGCCGGTTTCGGCGTCGCTGACGGCCGAGCGGCGGGACGACTACAAGGTCTCGACAGCTTCTCCGATGCTCCGGCTGAGTTCCTCGTGCCTCGGGAACACCGTCGGTACTCGACCAGTGGATTGGTGTGCTCGACCGGCCGACCGCTGACGAGGGCCAACATCGTCACCGTTCAGGGTCTCCGTTGTCTCACCGCCGAACGGTTGATCCTGGAGTCCCCGCTGTTCAACTTTTCCCAGGCCGAGACCGAGAATGCCATCGATTCCGCCATCCGGCTTCGACTGGTCGCCGAGCAACGACTGCGCACGCGCGTGATGCGCGAGTACTGCAGCGGGATCAACGGCAGTCGGCAACTCCTCGATGCCCTCGTCGACACGGGTGGTGAGAGCCGGCTCGAGCGGTGGTTCCTGCAACTGGTTCGACAAGCAGGAATGTCACGACCTGTGTTGCGCAAGTCGTTCCACGACGGCACCCGAACCGTGGCCCGCGTCGATGCCTTCCCTGGTCTCGTCGTCGAACTCGCCGGTCACGGCACGCACGCATCGCGCCGGCAACGCCAGACCGACGCGCAACGGCACACCGAGCTCACGCTGCGGGGCCTCCGCGTGCTGACGTTCACGTACGAGGACATCCGCGACCGACCGTCGTGGGTCATCGCCCGGCTACGCGAGGCATTGGGGCTCGCAGCATGAGGCGGGCGCTGGCACCGAAATGGGCCATATGCGCCCATTCCGCGCCCAGCGGTCACCCTGAGCGATCTCAGCCGGCGGGGGCTGCGGGCGTGGCGGGGACCATCCGCCCGGACACCAACATGGTGGTGGTGCAGTTGCCGGAGAGGTCGCCGCCACCGCTGCAGGTGACCTGGAACACCAGCGACGTGCCGCCGGTGACCTCGATCGGCGACACCCACGACACGCGCTTGTCGCCGTTCACGGTTTTGAGCGGTATGCGGTACAACTCGTTGGTCCCGTTCAGCAAGACTGCTACACCCTCATCCTGGTTGGGATTCTGCAGGGCGAAGTCGGTGAGCCGGAAGGTGGTACCGGCCGGAACGTCGATGGTGAGCGATGCCGTCTGGCCGGCCGGCGTCGGGGGCGCCAGCAACTTGCTGAACAAGACACCCTCATCGACGACCGGCTGCGGTGTCGCGGCAACGGTCGTGACCGGCACCGAGTCGTTGGGGTTGGGGTTGGGGACCACCGGGGTGTTGACCACCGACGTCGACGAGATGGCCGCAGGCAGTTGCTTGGCCACGGCATCGTCGGCGGCGGTGCGCACCGCCGGCTTGACGATGCCGAACCAGACGCCGGCGAGTGCAGCCACGACGACGGCTGTCGCCACCAAGCGGGCGAACAGGCGCTCGGGCACCATCGAGGCCTGCACGAAGGTGACAGGGGCCGTGGCCGTCGGCGCGCCTGGTTGGTCGGCGTCGATGGTGAACTGCACGGTGCGCGACCGGCGCTCCCATTGCAGACGGTTGGCGTGCACCTTCAGCCGTATCAGCGAACTGGCGCCTGGTTCGACCCCGGCAGCGGGCGGGTCGAAATCGCCATCGACCCGACCGGTGGGGTCGAGCAGGTGCAGCCGGCACGACGCCTGCGTGTTGCCCTGGTTCTCGAGCATCATCTCGTAGACGGCTGTACGCCGGGCTCGCAAGGCGGGCTGCAGCATGTGCAGCCGGCGCGTGAACGTCGGGCCGACCTGCAGCGTGGTCTCGGAGGAACCAACGTCGTCGGGGTCGCTCTGCGGCACGATGCGGACCGTCAGCGCCGTCGGGCCTGCCGTGGTCGACGGCAACAAGGGCGGATGCACTTCGACATCGACCACCTCTTGCGAGCCACCGAACAAGGTGACGGAGCCGGGGCGGATCGTGGTCCATCCGGCGGCGAGCCCGACCGGGGCCAGGGAGAACGACTCGGTGGTGTCGCCGAGGTTGACGATGGTCAGCTGGAAGACCGCCGACGTGCCCGGCACGACCTCGATGTCACTTCGCGAGAACCATGCCTGGGCAGCCATCGCCGCAACGCTACTGGCGGGCGCGTCGCCGTTGGCGTCAATCCCAACGCAATCTGTGGCCGCGATCACGCGGACTCAACGAAAGCTGATCCGGTCCTTGCCGGCCAGCTTGGCCTGGCGCAGCGCAGCGTTCGCAGCGGCAAGCAGGTTGTGCGAATTCATCGCGCCACTGCCGACGGTGACGCCGACCGAAGCGCTGAGATGCACGTCAGC
>JAYVOI010000228.1:0-21138 GCA_043758005.1 Ilumatobacteraceae bacterium | reverse complement strand
TCTCCTTCAGCTTGATTCCGGTCGCGTAGCCGGCGGTGTAGCTGATCTCGCTGCCGTCGTCGGTGCTCTGCGACAGACCCGGGTTGGCCGGGAAGCCGGCGCCGCAGTTGCAGTACCAGAACACGTCGGGATACTTGGCGATCAGATCGGGGAGCGGCTCGGCGATCTCCGACGCGCCGACGATGATCACGTCAACACCCTGTTGCGCGAGATCGCCCATCGCAGTTGCGGCGTCGGCGGCTTGGATGTTGTCGACGACGATCGGGTCCTCGAATCCGTTGTCCTTCGAGAGCGTCTTGGCGGCGTCGACGACCGCCTGGTAGTAAGCGCCATCATCGGCGGGGCCGGCGGCGGCGATGCCGAACACCACCTTTCCGTCGCCGTTGGTGTCGAGGTCGCTGGCAGTTGCTGCGCTGGTTGCCGGCGCCTCGGTCGCGGCGGGTTCGGTGGCTGTCGGCTGCGTTGCGGTGGGTTGCGTCGCCGTAGGTGTTGTCGCCACTGGTTCCGTCGCTGCGGACGTGGCGTCACTGGATTTGGTGTCGCTGCCACACGCCGCAGCGACGATCGATGTTGCCGCAATCAACACCAGCGCTCGGCTGACTCGGTGACCGGATTGCTTCCTCTTCACGTCGGTTTTCCCCCTTGTGTCCGCGGACTGATGGTCAGACCATTCCGTTGTCGTCGAACCATACTCTCGAAGTCGAAAGCGCCGTGACACGGAGTGTGAATGGCGGTTGAAGTTCGCGCTCGGCGGAGGCGCATCCGACGGTCAGACCATCAGTCCATCGATGCTACGTTCGCGCTCATGACCCAACCCAACACCTTGATCTTCGTGGATCTGCCGAGCGACGATCCCGAGGCATCCGGGAAGTTCTATGCAGAGGTGTTCGGGTGGGAGGTCGAAGGGCGACCGGCCGGCGAGTTCCACCGAATGGTGCCCGGCGGCCACTTCCCACTGCCCGATGGCACTCCGTCGGAGGTCGGCAATCTCCACATGGGCATCTACAACATCGCCAATGCCCGGCCGCATCCCGACCCTGCCGGGGTCGAACCGCGAACGCTCGGCACGCCAGCCAGGACTGCCCGTGTCTGGATCCTGGTGGCCGACGACGACAGCGACGAACGCATCCTCGAGGCCGCCGTCCGCCTCGGGGGAACCGAGCTGTGGAGGCATCACTACTGGGCCGAGTTCAACGGCTTCAACAGCGCCTTCCGCGACCCGTGGGGGAACACCCTGATCCTGTGGACCAAGGGTGGTTCGGATCCTGTCGTACCGGAGGGGTGGACGCGTGAGTGAGGTCGCCGACAAGTACTCCGTGCATCCGCCGTCGATGCGCTGGACCCACATCGCCCTGCCGTGCGTTGACATCGACAAGACGATCGGTTGGTACGAGCGGTTCACCCCGCTCGAACTCCTCGACCGCCGCGAGGACGCCGACGGCTACGGCGCCTGGTTGGGTCACCGTGATCAGGTCGACAAGCCATTCATCCTGGTACTGGTCAGTTTCAAGCGTGATCAGGCCAAGGGTCCACAGCCGACGATGGCGCCGTTCGCCCACATCGGCATCGAGGTCACCAGCCGCGCCGAGGTCAACGCGATCGCCGAGCGCGGCGAGGAGGAAGGCTGCCTGGCCTGGCCGCCGACGGAGATGCCGCCGCCCATCGGGTACATCTGTGCATTGACCGATCCCGACGGCAACATGATCGAGTTCTCGTACGACCAAGGGGTGTACGCGACCGTGCAGGAGGTCTGGGGGAACGGCTCGTGACCGCGCCGTTACCGGGCTCGCCGATCGCCGTGTGCGTCGGCTACCTCGAGGCATTTGCGTTCGGGGATCCTGACGCCGTTGCCGCGTTCGTGACCGACGACTTCGTCAACGAGCACACCGCCGCGCTGGGCAGTGGTTGCGTCGGGATCGATGAATATCGGAAACGACTTCCCGGGTTCCTGGCGTCGATGCCGGGTTTGCACTACGTGATCGAAGACGTGATGGCCGATCACGACCGTGTCATTGCTGCCTACACGTTGCACACCACGGCCAACGATCGACCCATCGCGGTTCGTGGGGTCATGCGGTTCGTGGTGCGCCACGGTCGCATTGCCCACCGCATCGACTACTGGGACAGCCTGGTCTTCCAGCGTCAAGCCGGCCTGGCCTGATCCGTGCAGTACCGCCGGCTCGGGGCGAGCGGCATCGAGGTCAGCACCCTGGCGCTCGGCACCATGATGTTCGGGCGGTGGGGCAACTCCGACGAACAGGCCTGTCACCACATGGTCGATGCCGCACTTGCGGCAGGTGTGACGTTGTTCGACACCGCCGACATCTACGACTTCGGCACGTCGGAGGAGTTTCTCGGGCGTGCCCTGGCTGGTCGGCGCGACGAGGTGGTGCTGGCCACCAAGGTCGGCAATGCGATGAGCGACGATCCGCTGCAGCGCGGGCTGACGCGCCGCTGGATCACGCAGTCGTGCGACGCCAGCCTTCGCCGCTTGGGAACCGACCACATCGACCTGTACCAGATGCATCGACCCGATCCCGACACGCCGATCGACGAGACGTTGCAGGCGTTCGACGATCTAGTGAAAGCCGGCAAGGTGCGGGCGATCGGCACATCGACGTTCTCCCCGATGCAGCTCGCCGAGGCGCAGGCCCGAGCCGAACAACTCGGTGTCACCGTGCCGACGAGCGAACAGCCGCCGTACTCGGCGCTCGTCCGTGCGGTCGAGGTCGAGGTGCTGCCATGGTGCCTGCAACACGATGTCGGCGTGCTGGTGTGGGCGCCGCTGAACGGCGGCTGGTTGACCGGCAAGTACCAGTCGGGACCGGTCGATTCCGTGTCGCGGGCCGCCCGCGAACCCGACCACTTCGACCATCGCGACGAGGCCGTGCGGCAGCACAAGCGTGGATTGGTCGATCGCCTGACCGCCGTCGCCGACTCGGCCGGATTGACGCTCGTGCAATTGGCGCTCGGTTTCACCCTCGCCAATCCCGCAGTGACCGCAGCGCTGACTGGGCCGCGAACGCCCGAACAACTCGAACCGCTGCTCGCCGCGGCCGACGTGACCCTGTCGGCCGATGTGCTTTCGGCGATCGACGAGATCGTCGCACCGGGGTTCACCGTCAATCCCGGCGACAACGGCTGAAGATCAACCGGCGCGAGACGCCGTCTTCTCGGTCGAAGCAACGAGTTCGTCGTGCAATCCCTCGCTGGTTCCGGCTCTCGACGCGGCGTAGATCGTGTGGGAGGCGAGGGCGATGAACACCGCAGACCCACCGATCAGCGCGGGCACGCCGGGGTACTCGCTGACGAAGATCCACACCCAGATCGGACCCATGATCGGCTCGAGCATCGACAGCAGGGCAACGTCGGTTGCGGGCGCTCGCGCCGCGCCGACGCTGAACACGGCGAGGCCGATCCCGAGTTGGGCGAAGCCGAACGTGAGCAGCAGCAGGAGATCGTGGCGAGTGATATCGAACGGATGCGCGAACGGCAGGGCGATCAGCGCACTGATCACAGCCGACAACAACATCGCTGCGGCCATGGCGATCTCCGAGTGGCGACGGATCATGACGGTGCCGTAACCGAATGCCAACGGGATGATGAGCGCAATCAACGCGCCCGAGGTCGACCCGCCCGCACCGGGCCCTGAGACCATGAACGCGACGCCAGCCACTGTCACCGCGATCGCCGCCCAGGTGTAGCTGCGAACGCGCTCGCCGATCAGCACCCACGCCATCACTGCCGCGGCCAGTGGACTGAGCGCGAAGATCACCAGCACGACAGCAACGCTGGTGCGCGTGAGCGCCACGACCATGCCGATCGATGACGCGCTGAACGCTGCGCCGACTGCCCAACCCGGGCGACCGATCCTGACCACCGCGCGCAACGGGTTGGCGCGCTCGCGCCAGATGATCAACAACGTCAGGCTGACGCACGCCGACAGCGACCGCCAGAACACCGTTTGCCATGCCTGCGGATGCTCGAGCTTGCGGATGAACAGCCCGCCGGTGCTGAAGATCAGTGCCGAGGTGGCCAGCAGCACGATCGCCATCGGCGAGACCCGTGATCCGGGTTGCGCGTAGGACACTGCGACGCCACCTTCGCCGGCGACGGCGGTGACGCTCTCGGCGGCGTGATCGCGATCTCCGGGCATCGCCTCCAGTCTCCCAGGGATTCGTCGTGGCCGACTCGTTCATTCCCCACTGCCATACGGCCGGGTCAGCACTTCGAGGAAGTGCCCGCTCGGATCCGACTTTGCCGCAGCCCGGTCGTCGCATGTCGACGGGGAAGTCGTGCGTCCTGAGTGACACCTGTGTGCATCGAACCTACACACTTCGCCAACTCTCCGGCCGCGGCCAACTCCGGTCGGAGATATGGGCCGTGCGCTAGCGGTGCGGCTGGAGCGAGACCGACCACCGAGGCGAGGCTCCACAGCTCGGTTGCTCCGAGCGCGTGCTGGTACCAGGCTGACGCCGACGTCGCGTCAGGCACCGCGAGCATCACCGAGATCCTCAATCCGTTGTCGTGTTCGGTCATGTCGATCTCCGTTCTGCGAGCGCTTCGATCGCCGCCACGTGGTCCGCCGGCGCGGGCATCGCTGCGATCTCACCCCCCACGTGTGATGCAGTGATCTTGAACGCCTCCTCGCGCAGCAATCGGTCGAGGGCGGCGGCAAGGTCTTCGGCCGATCGCTGATCCAACTCCAACACGATCCCGACTCCAGCGCCGGCGGCAGCGTCGGCGTTCTGCCATTGATCGGCGACGATCGGGTACAGCAACTGCGGGAGGCCGTGCCTGGCCGCGCCGAGCAGCGATCCGGCGCCGGCGTGCGACACGGCCACGGCGGCCCGGTCGAGCACGAACTGCTGGGGCACGAACCGCTCGACGCGGATGTTGCCGGGCACGGTGCCGAGCACCTCGGTGTCGAGGCGTGCGCCGATCGTGGCGACGACGTCGATGTCGAACGATCCCATCGCCTCGAATGCGGCTGCCCACGGCGCAGTCGCCGCGATGGGCTCCGTGCCCGACGTGATGTACACCAGCGGGCGTGACAAGCCGAGCTCGGCGAGCCATGGCGGTGACGACTCGACCGCACGATCGACCGCCTCCGCACGCATCGGCCGGACGGCGTCGCCCAATGGCGCCTGGCCGAACGCGGGCGGGAACGGATGCAGGTAGAGGTCGCCGAGGACGGCATCCATCGTCGGAACCTGGAGGTCCTCCACCGCCCACACCGTCGCAAGGTGCTCGAGCACCATGTCATCAGACTCCGCCGGCAACATGCCGCTGAATGCCACGGTCACGTGTGGAATCCCACGGGCGACCGCCATGGGTGCGGCGGCGAGTTCCCCGGTCTCGTGCACGACGACGTCGGGCCTGAACTCCTGCAGCACGGGCGCCAATGCGATCTGCATCACGGGCGCGGCGATGTCGGCGAAGTAGCCGGCGTAGAACCGACCGCGCCGTTGTCGTGGAGGCAACGCCATCGTTTCGGCGAGGCGCGAGGCATACCTGCCGCGCCGCTCGTCGGCGGCCAGGCCACCCTCGCGAACGGCGAAGCCGCTGCGCTCGACGAACGCACACGACTCGGCCGCGGTGACCACCAGCACGTCGTGCCCGGCGTCTTGGAGGACCGACAGCAGCGGCAGCAGCGAGTTGAGGTGACCCCTTCCCGGAGTCGAGGTCGCGAGGATGCGCATGTGGCGTCGAGGCTAGTGGAGGGACGAAATCCGCCCGATGACCATGCTGATTCCCGTTCGCCGGATACTGCAGATCCTGGGGGCGCGTTCGCGCCGGTGTACTCTCCGGCTGCCGGGGATCTCGGCGCGAAAGGACCGGATGATGCGCAGACGGGCTGCCGTACACGCAGCGATGGCGGTCGTCGCGCTGCTGGCCGTCGCCGGGTGTATCACGGGTGCTGGTGTGCGCGCCGTCTCGAGCGATCGCAACTTCGGTGGGACCGCGCCGGAGGGCGCAAAGAGCTTCGCCGACCCGCAAGGCACGTACACGCTGATGGTCGATCCGGCGTGGTCGACGTTGCCGGGCGCGTTCGTCAAGGAAGTCGAGGCGTGGTCGATCGGCATCGTCGACGAGGGCTTCACCGCCAACGTCAACGTGCTCACGCAGGAGACGACAGTCGATGACCTCGAGGCGTACATCGATCTGAGCCTGAAATCGATGGGTTCGTTCGTGCTCGTCACGAACGACGTGTTCACCGACACCGATGGCCACAGACTGGGCGAAATCGAGTTCACCGGCGTCGTGCCGATGTCGGGCGTCGACCGGCCGTTGCATTTCTTGACCTACTTCGACTTCAAAGATCGTCAGGCCGTCGTGGTCACGTTGAGCGCTAGTGAAGCGACGTTCGCGCAAGCCCGCGAGCAAGTAGAGCCATACCTGCGTACGTTGCGCGAAACGTGAGTCGGCCGGTCACGGGTGCCCGTTGGCCGGCCAGTGCTTGCGATAGCGCTGCACCAGCCAGCGGTTGAACTGCACGTGGCTCTCCTCCTGCCACGAGTAGCGGCCCCGCGCCGCGAAACGCGAATGCATGCCGCGCTGCACCTTGGTGGTCGCATCTTGGTCCTGCTTCACGAAGACCTGCACGCCGGCGTCGCTCATCGCGAACAGATGCTCGAACATGGGATGTTCCAAGGCACTGGGGTGCAGCATGTAGCCGATCTCGACATCGATCGTCTCGGCGGTCTTCGGCGTGACGATGAAGTAGAACGCCTGGTCAGGTGCGGTGCCGAGGCACAGCGTCGGCGGGATGAGCGCGAACGTGGAGCGCCAGCGCTCCTCTTCGGTCAGCTCGGGAAACACCGGCAGCAACGCCTTCGTGGTGGCGTTGAAACCGCCGTCGATGTGGGTGTAGCCGTTTGTTCGAAAGATCACGTTGGAGGCGTCGTCCCACGCGACGGGGAACGCGGCGAGGTTGCTGGGGCAGAAGTCTTGAATCGTGTGGTGGAGCCGGTTGGCGTGATAGCCGTCGTTGAAGTTCTCGAACATCACCTTCCAGTTCCAGGGAAGGTCGGTGAGCGTGAAGCTGGCCGGGCTGGCCGCGTTGGACAGGTCGTAGTGCTGGAGGAACGGCTCGTAGCGCGCCAACGTGGGTGCCAGTGGCGCGGCGGTCGGATCGAAGTTGACGAACACGAAGCCCAGCCACACCTCGACCAGCAGGTTGGGAAGCCCCCACTCCGACCTCGTGAAGCCGGCCGTGCGCTCCATCGCGGGTGCCCCCAACAGTCGGCCGTCGAGGCCGTACACCCATTGGTGATATGGACACGTGAACGTGCCGCAGTTACCGCAATCGTCGACGATCTGCATGCCACGGTGCTGGCAGATCGCGGAGAAGGCGTGCACCGCACCATCCTTGGCCCGGGCGATGATCAACCGCTCGCCATTGACCGTCGCCGAGAAGTAGTCGCCCGGGTCGGTGATCCTGTCGATGCGGCCGACGCAGAGCCACTCGTGGTCGAACAACGAACGTCGCTCGAAGTCGAGGAACTCGTCGGTGGTGTAGCACGCCGCCGGAAGCGTGCAAGCCTGGTCGACGTCGAGCACCGACTGGTCGAACGACGTCAGGAGCTCGGTAGTCAGCAGGGACTGATCGGTCATCAGGCTTCAACTCCGCTCGGGACAGCGCCGTACCCGCCACCGCCGGGAAGCTCGAGACTGACCCGATCACCAGGCTGCAGCGTGATGCGCTGCTGGGTGCGCACCGCTTCACCATTGACGGTGAAGGAGCCGGCGGCGCCTGCTTCGCCACCGAAGATCCCCTCTGGCGGCACGGCCAGCCGGGACGTGACGGCGTTGAGCTGCCATGGTCGGGTGGTGTCGACGCTGAACTCGACCGTCTGCCCCATCCCGCCGACCTGCTGACCGTCGCCGCCGCTGCCGGCGCGCAACGACTTGCGATGGAACCGGATCGGAGCCGATGCTTCGACGACCTCGACGGGCACGGCGGCGACCCCGGTGGGGTACGAACACGCCGACAACCCGGGCTTGTGAGCACGGGCGCCGACACCGCCGGCATACGTGAACATCGCGGTGATGAACGGCCGGCCGTCGTCGTGGTTCCCCGACACCTGCATGGTCCACACGGCACCGCTGCCTTCGGCCATCGCCTGCTCTGGCTTGATCTGGGCGAGCGCCTTCAGCAGCGCGTTCGGCAGGAACATGCCGACCACATGGCGAGCCGTGCACGGCTGCGGCGAGACGGCGTTGACGATCGATCCGACGGGCGCCTCGACCAGGATCGGCGCCAGGCTGCCGTGGTTGTTGGGGAGTTCGGGGTTGAGCACCGATCGCACCGCGAACGTGGTGTACGCGTGGGTGTAGTTCTTCACCACGTTGATGCCGTACGGGCTGGCGCCCGAGGACCCTGCGTAGTCGACCAGGATCTCGCCGGCGACCGGGTCGACGGTGATCGCACACACGATGTCGATGCGACTGCCGTCGGCGAGGTCGAGCTCGGCACTGGCGTGATAGGTGCCAGCCGGCAGTTCACGAATGGTGGCCCGGGTGGCAGCCTCGCTGCGCTCGATGATCTCGTCGGCCAGTGCCTCGATGTCGTCGAGGCCGTGTTGCGTGCACAGGCTGAGCAGCCGTTGTGCGCCGACCTCGCCCGATGCCATCTGGGCGTGCAGGTCACCCGACATGTGATCGGGCTGGCGCACGTTGCTGAGGATGAACCGCCACACGTCGTCGTTGCGCTGACCTGCCTTCATCAGCTTGCAGATCGGGATCCACAGGCCTTCCTCGAACACGTCGCGAGCGCCGGCGCCGATTCCATATCCGCCGACGTCGGTGTGGTGGATGGTCGAGCCGAAGAAGGCAATCGCCTTCCCGCCGCGGAACACGGGATACAACACGGTGACATCGAGGAGTTGCCCGGCGGTCTTGTACGGATCGTTGGTGATCAACACGTCACCTTCGACCAGCGAGTCGGGTGGGTACTCCTCCAGCACCGCGGTCGCTGCCCGGGCAAGTGAGTTGATGTGGCCCGGCGTTCCGGTGACAGCCTGGGCGACCATTCGGCCGCGCTGGTCGAACACCGCGTTGGCCAAGTCGCCGGCCTCGCGCACGATGGGAGAGAACGCAGCGCGCTGCAGCGCCCGCGCCTGCTCGTTGACGGTGGCGATCAGGCTCTGCCACAGCACTTCCAGCTCGATCGGGTCGAAGGCCATCAGTTGCTCCTTTCGGCGATCATCGAGCCGTCGTCGGCGACCTCGACGACCCAGTTCGGTCGGATGACCGTGGTCGTCTCGCGTTCCTCGACGATCGCTGGCCCGGTCAACCGTTGGCCACGACCGAGGTCGGTGCGTCGGAACACCGGAGTGTCGATGTCGGCAGCCATACGGTCGAACCGAACCGCTCGGAACGTGTGCGGCTTGCCGTGATCGAGGCGAAGTGTTGCGACCGGCTCGACGGTGTCTGCGTTGGCGTAGGCCGACAGCCGCCACGTCACCGCTTCCACGGCGACGTCGGGGATCGTCAGGCCGTAGATCCGCCGATAGTCGCTCTCGAAGCGGTCGACGATCTCGTCGTCGGTGACGGGCCACTGCAGGCCGTCGCCCACCCAGATCGTCAACTCGTTGCCTTGGCCGAGGTATCGCGCGTCGAGGCCGTATCGGAAGCGGATCCGGTCGCCGGGCACACCAGCGGCAGCCAGCACTCGGCGGCCTTCTTCGCGCAGGTCGTCGAGCAGGTGGTCGCGTTCGTCGTGGGAGATCTCTGACAGCGAGCGAACCATCGAGCGCGCCAGATCGATCCGCACCGGCGACACGAGCGTGCCGAACGCGCTGAGCACGCTGGCGTTGACCGGGAAGATGACGCGCCGCGAATCGAGCAACTCGGCAACGCCGCATGCATGGATCGGGCCGGCGCCGCCGAAGGCCAGGATCGTGACACCGCGGAGGTCTTCGCCCTGCTCGACTGCGTGCATGCGAGCTGCGGCAGCCATGTTCTGGTTGACCAACTCGTGGATCCCGGAAGCCGTGTCACTGGCGGGTAGCCCGAGCCCGTCGGCGATGGTCTGCAGTGCCGCCGCGTTGGCCGCGAGGTCGAGCTCCATGTCGCCGCCGAGGAAGTAGCCGGCATCGAGCATGCCCAACGCGAGATCGGCGTCGGTCACCGCCGCCCGGGTGCCACCGCGGCCGTAGCACGCCGGGCCCGGATCCGCGCCCGACGACTCGGGGCCGACCTTCAGCAGACCGAGCTCGTCGATGCGCGCCAGGCTGCCACCGCCGGCGCCGATCTCGACGAGGTCGACCGAGGGGACCGACACGGGGAAGCCGGAGCCCTTCTTGAACCGGTAGATCCGGGCGACCTCGAACGTGTTGGTGATCTCCGGTTCGCCTCCGACGATCAGGCACGACTTGGCGGTCGTGCCGCCCATATCGAAGCAGAGCAGTCGCTCCTCGCCGAGCCGCCGGGCGAACCAACTGCCGGCCAACGCTCCGGCGGCCGGGCCGCTCTCGACCAGGCGGATAGGAGCCCGTGCAGCGTCGTCGGCGGAGACCACGCCGCCGTTCGACAACATCATCAACACCGATCCGCCGAAGCCTTCCGCGGCGAGCCATTTCTGCAGCTCGTCGAGATACGGGCCGATCACCGGCATGGTGGCCGCGTTGCACGCGGTCGTGATCATGCGCGGGTACTCGCGGATCTGCGGCGAGATCTCGGCCGAGATGCACACCGGCACGCCGAGCTCTCGACGCAGGTGCTCGGCGATCATTCGTTCGTTGGCGGGATTGGCGTAGGCGTTGATCAGACAGACGCCGACGGCTTCGACGTCGGCCTGCTGCAACGCTGTCGCGATGGCGTCGAGGTCTGCGGCGGTCGGCGTCTCGATCACATCGCCGGCCGGGTTGACCCGCTCGGCGATCTCGACCACGCGCTCGCGAGGCACCGGCGGGCTCGGGAACTCGATCTGCAAGTCGTACATGTCGTAGCGATGCTCGTCGCGAATCAGCATGGTGTCGCCGAAGCCGAGGGTGGTGACAACCCCGGCGCGACCGATCTTGCCCTCGATGAGCGCGTTCGTGATCAGGGTCGTGGCGTGCACGATCGGGGCGGTGATCTCGGCAGGGTGCACCCCGGCTTTGACGAGCAGTTGACGGACTCCGGCGCGCACGCCGTCGAGCGGTGCCGACGGGGTCGTCAACGTCTTGTCCACGATCACGCGCCCGGTGGCCGCGTCGATCAGCACGACGTCGGTGAAGGTGCCGCCGATGTCGACGGCCAAGCGCCAGTCGGGTGCCGTCGAGCCGTCAGCCATTGCGCAGGTCCTCTCGCGGGGGAGCGAAGACGTCGAGGATCCAGACCTCGTCGAGCTCGTCGTCACCGATGAACACACTGTCGCCGTGCCAGACCGAACGCGGTGCCAAGTAGATCTCGCCGGGCCCGAGGACGACTCGCGCCTGATCGTCGGCCTCGCCGATTCGGAAGTCGAGCTGGCCGCGCACGATGATGCCGAACTGCTCCTGCTCCAAATGGTGGTGCAGCACGGACCCTCCCGCGCCGCCGGAGATGCGCCAGAAGCACAGCTGCATCAACTCGCCATTGATCACCCGCCGCCGAAAGCCGGAGCGGTCGGTGTCGTTGAACTTGTCGTCCTCGTAGAAGTAGCAGTACTGGTTGGTCAGGTCCATCGGCCGTCCTTTCGCAGTCGCATCACAACAGCCGATCGATCATGCGGCGTTCGACGTCGTCGAGGTGCGACTGCACCGCGGCCACGGTCTGCTTGCGGCGCCCGGCAACCAATGCCTCGGCAATGGCCTGATGTGCCGCGGTCGACGAAGCGATGATGCCGCCCACTTCGCGGCGGTTGATCTCGGCGTAGAGCAACGATGCCAGCTCGCCCGAGTCGAACAATGCGGCGAGTGTCTTGCCGTAGACCTCCTGCAGCATCGGGTTGCCCGATGCCCGCGAGATCGCCGTGTGGAAGGCGCGGTCGATGGTGCGGAACTCGTCGAGTTGCTGGGTCGATCGCGACGCGAGCTCGATGATGTCGGCACGCTCGGTAGCGCTCGCCCGACGCGCCGCGAACTCCGACATCGCCGGCTCGATCGTGCGGCGGACCTCGAACAACTGGCGGATCAAGGTCTTGCGCTCGTCGAGCGTCGCCGAGTCGCCGCTCAGGCGGATCTCGGGCAGGCGTTCGGCGACCACGGGTCGATTGCCACGGCGCTCGAGGTACCCCGAAGCGGTCAAGCCCTGGATGGCCTCGCGCACCGATGTACGCGCGACGCCGAACTGCTCGCACAGTTGTCGCTCCGCCGGTACGGCACTACCCGGCTGCAACTCGCCGGTGCGGATCGCCTCGAGCAGTTGGTCGCGGATCTCCGAGGAGATGGTGCGCCGCTTGACCGGCGCGAATGGGGTGTTCACGGTGTGCCGGCTGTCGCGGCAAAGCGGCTCGTTGCCGACACGGCGCTATCCATTCCGGTGCTCGCCATGTCGCCTCCTCGATGTGGTCTGGTTGTCAGACCATATTCCATCGCGCGGCAGGTCCACGCCTCGGAGGTGCCCGGGTGGGCGACGTCAGTCGTCGACGGGGTCGTCGGGCACGACCAGCACCGGCAGCGGAGCGCGATGAACCAACTCGTACGTGATCGAGCCGAGCAGCGCGCCCCGCAGTGGACCCCCGCCGCCGTGGCCGACGGCGATGACCTCGGCATTGCGCGCGTTGGCCACGTTGATCAATGCCTCTACGGCGTGGTCCTGCACGAACTCCGCCTCGATCACCAGAGCGGGATAGAGCCCGGCCAATTCGGCTTGCACTGCGGCGACGGCGTGCTCTCCGACGGCACGGATCTCGTCCTCCAACGGCCCGCCGCGAGGGCCGAGCGACGACGGCTCGTACCCGAACACCAAGACCAACTTGGCGTTCATCAAGTTGGCGGCCCGCGCGGCAGTGCGCGCCGCCGCGGTGCCACTTCCGTCTCCGCCGATACCGGCAATCAGTTCGGCTGCCATCACTGTGCTCCCTTCTTGCGGTACGTGCCCAACGGGGCTGCCAAGGTGTCGTCGCCGTTCGGATCCTTGACGAGATCGGGCGGGTCGGTGCTGTAGCTGAAGAACTTCGGGTACTTCGTCGCGCACCAGAACATCAATGGAATCCCGAGCACGAGCAGCAGCGTGCCGATCACCAGCACGGTGCCCACACCGAACAGCGTGCCGTACCCATAGTCGGCGTTGCGAGCGTCAATCACGGTCTTGCAGAACACGCAGATCAACACGACGCCGCCGAAGCCAGGCAGGAAGCCGATCATCACGAAGTTCTTGAAGGACTTGCAGATCCACCGCCTGAAGTACAAGATGCAGGAGACGCCGGAAAGCCCGTAGTACACGGCGATGGCCATTCCCACGGCGGCGATCGACGCGCTGTACGCATCGGTGGACGTGTTGTGGCTGACGAGCACCAAGACCAGGTACCAGGCAATCGAGACGCCGCCGAAGAGCCACGAGCTGTAATCGGGCGTCAGCCGCTTGGGATCGATCTGGGCCAGTTTGGCCCGGCGCGGCGCCGTGCGATCCCATGGACAGCATCGTGCGAGTGGCCGGCAAGATGGTGGTCTGGCACGAGGCCGCCGCCGAGGTCAGCACGGCGATCACCAGCAACTTGACCATGATCGTCGGCAGGGCGATCTTGCCGAGTGCGTACATCGCATCGTCAGAGTTGTCGGTCACGAAGTCGGGGCCGAGCAACGAGACGGCGCCGTACGACACCGTGAGGTTGATGGCGAGCAGCACGACGGTCGACAGCACCGCGGCGCGACCGGGTGTCTTGCTCGAATCCTTGGCCTCTTCGTTCACCGATACGCACGTGTCCCAACCCCAGTAGATGAACACGGCCAGCACGAGTCCGGCCGTGATCGCCCCGCTGCTGAGCCCCGATGGAGAGATCCATGACAGGCTCGGCTTGATCGAGTGATAGGTCTTGTCGCCGCTGGTGCGGCTGATGCCGTTGCCCAGCGACTTGCCGATGGCGATCACCGCGAATGCCGCCAGCACCACCAACTCGGTTCCCAGCAGCAGGACCTGCGAACGTGCGGAGAGTTCGATGCCCTTCCAGCAGATCCACGTCATGGCGATGATGAACAAGATGCCGATGACCGTGGTGAGGTAGATGTTGTCGGCCTTCTTCTCGTCGAACAGCAGCACGAGGTACTGGCCGGAGACACCGGCCAGGTTGGGCATGATCACCAGGTCGGCAACGATGCATCCCATCCGGCGATCCAACCGGCCTTCGGACCGAACGCACGAACACCCCAGGTGAAGTTGGTACCGCAATCCGGGTCTGCTTTGTTGAGGTAGTAGAACGACGCAGCGATGCATGCCATCGGCACGAAGGCGAACAGCATGATGAATGGCGCCTTGACGCCGGCCTCGCCGGTGACGAGGCCGATGCTCGCGGCGAGGCTGTAGCCCGGCGCCGTCGAGGCGACGCCGATGACGATCACCGCAACAAGCCCGAGTGAACCGCCCTTCAACCCTTTCGACGGCACAGTCGTCTCGTACACAGCGGTACTCATGGTCCCCCCCTGGAAGTTCGCCTGGCAGAGAGCTTGACACACGGTCTCTAGATACAAGTACAATACAAGTCATGCCTGACTGGAACCCCGAGCAGTACCGCCGATTCGCTGCCGAACGAGCCCAGCCGTTCCATGACCTGCTGGCGTTGATCGAGCCCGGTGCGATCAAGCGGGCGGTCGACCTGGGCTGCGGGCCGGGCGAGCTCACTGCGCTGGCTGCGGAGCAACTCGGCGTCGGCGAGATGATCGGGATCGACAACTCGCAGGCGATGCTCGACAAGACCGCCGAACACGTGTCGAGCGCGGTGCGATTCGAGTTCGGCGACCTCGGCTCGTGGACATCGACCGGCGAATGCGATCTCGTGCTGGCGGCGGCCAGCTTGCACTGGGTCCCGGACCACGCCGAGGTGATCGCCCGCTGGACCCGGGCGTTGGGCGACGGCGGACAGATCGCGATCCAGGTTCCCGACAACGCCGACATGCCATCACATGCCGTCGCTCGACGAGTTGCCGAGCGAGAGCCGTTCGTGTCGATGTTCGGTTCCGTCGGCCCGCCGATCGACCCGGTGCAGGCCTACGTGTTGCGACCCGACGAGTACGCCCAGATCCTCTACGACTTGGGGTTCGAGCGCCAACACGTGCGGCTGCAGATCTACCCACACGTGCTGCCCAGTTCCCGGCACGTCGTCGAATGGGTCCGCGGCACGATGCTGACCCGTTTCGAGAAGGTGCTCGACCCCGCCGCCTTCGACGCCTTCGTCGCCGCCTACGAGACCGAGTTGCTGCGCGAGCTCGGCGACCACGAGCCCCACTTCTTCCCCTTCCGCCGAATCCTGATGTGGGCCCGCCAGCCCAAGTAGCAGTTGCCAACATGCTGGAAGTGTGTAGGTTCGATGCGACCTGTCCGCACCGAGCCTGCACATTTGGTCAGGCGGAGTGGACCAGTTGCACGTCGAGGACATCGCGCCATTGGTCGATGTCGTGGGCGGTGAGGATCGCAGCGTCGAGTGAGGTGAGCAGGTGCAGGCTGGCGAGGGCCTGGTCGGCGTCGGTCGGTCGGCCGGTGGGTGTGTGTTCGACGATGGCTTGAACGGTGTAGGCGGCGTCGGCGGCGCACACGAAGGTGCGCCCGTCGCCGAATGACACCAGCAACGCCTGGTGACCTGGGGTGTGGCCCGGCGTCGAGATCAGGCGAAGGTCGGGCGTGAGGTCGAACAGGTCGTCGTAGTCCCAAGGGTCGGCGGCCAGTTCCGCGAGGTCGCCGGCCAGCACGCCTCTGGGTTTGGTGGATTGTTCCCACGCCCACGCCAGTTCCCGTGCGCGCACGTACTGCTTGGCGACCGGGAACGCGGCATTGCGTCCGGCGTGGTCGAAATGCAGGTGAGAGTTGACCACCCAGCGGACCTCGTCGACCGAGTAGCCGGCCTGGCGCAGGCGTTCGTCGACCAGCGCATGTCGCGGGCAGCGGATCTCGAACGCCGTCCACATCGACCCGAAGTGGTCGGCAGGGTTGGGGCCGCAGCACGCTTCGTGCATGCCGGTGTCGAACACCAGCACGCCATCGCCGGTATCGACTGCGAAGCACATCACCGGAACGTCACCCACCACCCCCCGAGGCTCGCCGGCAAGGAGACCGCTGACATCGGTGCGCAGATCGCCACATCGCAGTGCCCAGAGCTTCATGAATCGACCGTATCCGGATTGCTCACGTCATCTACGATTGCACCTATGGCTCGATTCGGACGCGTGCTCAGCGCGATGGTGACCCCATTCGACAGCGACGGAGCGATCGACCTCGACACCGCGAAGGTGTTGGCGAGGTACCTGCAAGACCATGGCAACGACGGTCTGGTCATCGCCGGAACCACGGGTGAAGCACCCACGCTGAACGACGACGAGCGGCTGTCGCTGTTCGCTGCAGTGATCGAAGCCGTGACGATCCCGGTGGTAGCCGGTACCGGCACCTACGACACCCGCCACTCGGTTCACCTCACCAAGCAGGCCAAAGCGCTCGGCGCCGCCGGCGTGCTTGCCGTCTGCCCGTACTACAACCGTCCGTCGCAGGCCGGGATCGAGAGCCACATGCGGGCAATCGCCGGCGCCAGCGACCTTCCCGTCGTGGTCTACGACATCCCGATTCGCAGTGGACGCAAGATCAACACGGCCACGTTGCTGCGGATGTTCCGCGAGGTGCCGAACATCGTTGCGTTGAAAGACGCCGCGGCAAACCCGGGTGAAACGGCGGCGGTGATCAGTTCGTTGCCCGCAGGATGCGAGGTCTACAGCGGCGACGACGTCATGACCCTCCCACTGCTGGCCAGCGGGATCGTCGGCGCGATCGGGGTGGCGACGCACTGGACGGGTGAGGACCATCAAGAGATGTTCGACCTGTGGGAGAAGGGCGACACCGAAGGCGCCAGGTTGGTGAACAGTCGGATGTTGGAGAGCTTCGCCTTCGAAACCGGTGACGATGCGCCGAACCCCATTCCGACCAAGGCAATGATGCGTCACCTGGGCATTCCTGTCGGCCAGGCCCGCCTGCCGATGGGCGACGCGCCGGATTTTGTCGAGACGCGTACGCCCGAGGTGTGGGCCAACCTGCAACGATGGAGAGATGCATTTCCCGACCGTCCGTTGTGACCCGGCCCGTGATGACTGCTGCGCACGCTGATGGCTGACCCTGTTCGCATCGTTTTTCTCGGCGGTCTCGGCGAGATCGGCCGCAACTGCATGGCAATCGAGCAGCAGGGCCGCGTGCTTTTGATCGACGTCGGATTGATGTTCCCCGACCCCGATATGCACGGGATCGACCTGGTGCTGCCCGATTTCACCTGGCTGCGCGAGAACGCCGACCGCATCGAAGGCGTTGTCGCCACCCATGGTCACGAGGACCACGTCGGCGCGCTGCACTACCTGCTGCGGGAGTTGAGCTTCCCGATCTTCGGGTCCGCGGTGACCCTCGGATTGGCTCGCAACCGCATCGAAGAAGCCGGGCTGATGGGCAAGACCGAACTGATCGTCGTCAAAGACGGCGAGCGGCGCATGATCGGGCCGTTCGATGTCGAGTTCATCCCCGTGACGCACTCGGTGCCGCACGCCCACGCCATCGCCATCCACACCCCGCAGGGGGTCATCCTGCACTCGGGCGACTTCAAGCTCGACCTCACGCCCGTCGACGGTCGTCGCACCGACCTGGCTCGAATCGGCTCCATTGCCTCCAACGAGGGGATCCGGCTGCTGCTGGCCGATTCGACCAACGCCGAGGAGGCCGGCCACGCACCGTCGGAGACCAGCGTCGGCTCGGTGCTGCGGGCGCTGTTCGCCGAACAGCGCGGCCAGCGCATCATCACCGCCAGCTTCGCCAGCCACCTGCACCGCATCCAGCAGATCGCCGATGCCGCCATCGCCGAGGGTCGCGTCGTCGCGACGCTGGGGCTGAGCATGAAGAAGAACGTGCGCATGGGGCGTGACCTCGGTGTCGTCAAGATCCCCGACAAGTCTCTGGTCGACATCGACGACATCGGCGACTACCCGCCCGGCAAGGTCTGTGTGATCTCCACCGGGTCGCAGGGCGAGCCGATGTCGGCGCTGGCGTTGCTGGGCCGCGGGGAGAACAAGTGGGTCAAGATCGGCGAGACCGACACGGTGATCCTGTCGAGCCATGCCATCCCGGGCAACGAGAGCAACGTCAACCGGGTGATCGACGGACTGCTGCGCGCCGGCGCCCAGGTCATCCACTCCGGTGTCGCTGATGTGCACGCCACGGGCCACGCCCAGGCCGACGAGTTGAAGACGTACCTGTCGTTGACCACGCCGGACTACTTCGTGCCGATCCACGGTGAGTATCGCCACATGGTCGCCAACGCCAAGCTTGGCTACCTGATGGGCGTGCCCCGTGACCACGTGCTGGTGTGCGAGGACGGCGACGTGCTGACCCTCAGTGACGAAGGGCTGCAGGCAACGGGCCGCGTGCCGGCCGGATACCTCTACGTCGATGGCATCGTCGGCGACGTCGGCCAAGGTGTGCTGCGCGATCGCAAGGTCTTGGCGGAGGAAGGTGTCGTGGTGGTCGTGGTCACCGTCGACATCGAGACCGGCAAGGTGCTGGTGGGCCCAGAGATCATCACTCGTGGCTGGGTCTATGCACCCGAGGCCGAAGACCTGCTCGACGAGGCATGCGACGCGGTTGCCGCGGCGGTCGAAAAGACGTTGGCCGCCGGCGTTCGCGACGTGGATGCACTCGAGCGCGACGTGCGCCGGGCCGCGGGCAAGTTCGTCAACGAGCGCACCAAGCGACGGCCGATGATCGTGCCCGTCGTCATGGAAGCCTGACCGGCGCTTGGCCGGGCAAGTGATCAGCGCCACCGGTCGGCTTCTTGCCGCTGCAGTGATCGTGATGACGACGTCGACCGCGTGCAGCGGGAGTGGATCGACGCCGGCAACGCAGCCGGCCCCGTCGTCGACGAGCACCGTCGAAGGCGCGGTCGCGAGCCAACCCCGCGTCGACCTGATCCGCGAAGCCGTCGCCGCGCTGGAGGCCCAACTCGGTTCGCCGCAGCGGTACTTCGAGATCAACGCCACGTCACAGTTGGTGAACCTGATCGTGGCGCTGAACGGCGGCACGGTGGCGCGCCCGTGGGTGTACCTCGACGGCGAGCTGTCGTCGAGCGCGGGTAGCGATGCCAACGGCAACACGTTTGCGGCGTCGGCCCTCGACTTCGAACCCGACAAGGTGCTGAGCAAGCTGCAGGCAGAGCTTCCGCAATCGCAGGCCGATCTGTTCTTCGTCGAGGGCGGTGAGGGCGGCATCGTGCGCTACAGCGTTGCCGTCACATCGTCCCAGGGCGGCCAGTTGGTGGTGGTCGTCGGGCCTGATGGGACCGTGCGATCGGTGGACCCCACCTGACAGTGCCCCGTTTCACCGACACCCCCTTGGTACCGTTGGAACCTCTATGACGACATGGGGCCAACCCAAGAAGCGGTCGAGATCCACGACCACTGCCAAGCGCGCACCGGCCAAGCCGGCGCCGGTGGCAGCGCCTTCCACGTCGTCGCGCCGAGTCCAGGCGTCGGCCGAGCTGCGCCAAGCCATCGAGGGACGCGAGCACGAGTTCGCCGGCATCGGCTTCATCGCCACCGGCGTGCTGCTGGGCCTGGCGATCTATCTCAACCTCGCCGGGCCGCTCGGTCGTGGTGTCGAGACGGTCGTTGGTTGGCTGACAGGGCTCGGACGGTTCGTCGTGCCGATCGCGCTGGTCGCCATCGGAGCAGCGCTGGTCGGCAAGGGCCAGAGCATGCGGCGATTCCGGCTGGCGATCGGGTGGGGGCTCCTGGGTCTGTCGCTCCTTGGGCTGCTGCACGTCGTGCGCGGTCCCGAGAAGATCATGGCCAACTTCGAGACACTGGGCCGGGCGGGCGGCTGGATCGGCGCCCTCGTCGGTGAGCCGCTGCGCAGCCTCATCGCCTCGGGCGGTGCGATCGTTGTGCTGGTCGCGACCAGCATCGGCGGAGCGTTGGTGCTGACCGGCGCGTCGTTGCGGACCATGCTGTCGCACACCGGGAAAGGTGTCGGCGCAGTCGCCGTGCCGATCGGGCGCCGAGCCCGGACCGCGTTCGGCAACATGTCGACCCTGAAGAGCGATCGCCAGGGCTCGGGAGAACTTCCCATGCCGGTGTTGTACGACGCTGCGCTCGACGAGGATTGGGACGAGCCGGCCAAGCCGCGCAAGCCCAAGTCGCCGCGCACACTGCCGCCGCCGGGCCCGTTCGACCCCGGCCTCGTCGAGCAGTCCGAGCTCGAGCTCGGTCCCGGCGCGCAACGAGGGCAATGGGTACTGCCGCAGGCCAACTATCTCAACCGCTCGACGCAGCAGGCGATCAACAAGGCCGAGGTCGAGGCTCGCGGCCGCACGCTGGTCGATGCGCTCACGTCGCACGGCGTCGAGACCAAGCTCCTCGGCCAGACCGTCGGCCCCACCGTCACCCGCTACGAGCTCGAGCTCGGTTCGGGCGTGAAGGTCGCCAGGGTCACCAGCCTCAACCGCGACATTGCGTACGCGATGGCCGCCACCGACGTGCGCATCCTCGCCCCCATCCCCGGGCGTACGGCGATCGGTGTCGAGGTGCCGAACCACACCCGCCAGCTCGTCAGCCTGGGCGACATCATGGCGTCGCCGGAGGCCAAGACGGCGACCCACCCGCTCGACGTGGCGATCGGCAAAGACATCGCCGGCCGGTCGGTCTTCCTCAACCTGGCCACCACGCCGCACCTGTTGATCGCCGGCACCACGGGCGCCGGCAAGTCCAGCGGCCTCAACTGCATCCTGACGTCGATCCTCATGCGCAGCACACCCGACCAGGTGCGCCTCATCCTCATCGACCCGAAGCAGGTCGAAATGGGCCAGTACAACAAGCTGCCCCACCTGCTGACCCAACCGGTGACGAACCCGAAGAAGGCCGCCAACGCGCTGGGTTGGGCGGTCAAGGAGATGGAGCGCCGTTACGACCTGTTGTTCGAGGTCGGGTTCCGCGACATCACCGGGTACAACGCCGCGTACGACCGCGGCGAGCTGAAGCCGGAGCCGGGGTCTGATCGCCA